>NZ_JBKGHJ010000007.1:0-51551 GCF_046520365.1 Corallococcus sp. 4LFB | reverse complement strand
GCATGCCTCCCGTCTGCTTGCAAGCGATCCGGCACGTCGTTGGCCGGACGGTTACGGCAAGACGGCATCCGCTTCGAGCACATTGAGGAGGAGGGACGGGCAGGGTTTCTCGGTGCTGTCGCCGAGGAACTCCGCACAGGCACCTACCGCCCCAGGCCGTACCGACGAAGAGAGATTCCAAAGGAGGGTGGCAAGGTGCGTGTCATCTCGATTCCATCGATTCGAGACCGCGTCGTCCAAGGTGCCCTCCGGCTGGTATTGGAGCCAATCTTCGAGGCCGACTTCTCGGACAGCTCCTTTGGGGCGAGGCCGGGGCGCTCGGCGCATGAGGCCATCGACACCGTGCGGCAGGGACTGCGACGGCGCAGACACCACGTCGTGGACGTGGACTTGAAGGCCTACTTCGACAGCATCCGGCACGCGCCGCTGCTGGAGCGGGTGGCCCGAAGAGTCCAGGACGACGAGGTATTGGCGCTCGTGAATCAGTTCCTGAAGAGCACAGGAGACAAGGGAATCCCGCAGGGCTCGCCCCTGTCCCCGCTGCTGGCCAACATCGCGCTGAACGACCTCGACCATGCCCTGGACCGAGGACGAGGCTTTCTCAGCTATGCGCGGTACTTGGACGACATGGTGGTGCTCGCCCCCGATTCCGAGAAGGGACGGAGGTGGGCGGCCCGGGCGCTGGAGCGCATCCGCCAAGAGGCGGAGGCACTCGGCGTGTCGCTCAACACGGAGAAGACGCGGACGGTGACAATGACCGACCGTGGCGCCTCCTTCGCGTTCCTGGGCTTCGACTTCCGGTGGAAGCGGAGCCCGAAGACGGGGACGTGGTACCCGAATACGAATCCTCGACGGAAGAAGGTCACCGAAGTCCTGCGCCGCGTGCGCTACGTCCTGCGGGACAGTCGAGCACTCGCGGTGAAGGCAGCCGTGGCGGAGGTGAATGCCATCGTGCGTGGCTGGGTGAACTACTTCCGGTGGGGCAACTCGTACCAGGCGCTCGACAGGGTGAAGCATCACGTCGAGCTCAAGGTGAGGCGGTTCGCGGCGAAGAGAGCGAAGCGAGGGGGATTCGGCTGGAAGCGGTGGAGTAAGGACGTCGTGTACGGCGCCTGGGGTCTCTTCGATGACTACCGGGTGCGGTACTACGCTGCCCTGAAAGCGGGCTTCCCTCCGAGCGGAACCATAACCCTGGTGAGATGACGCCTTCGCGGTGAGCCGGATGCGGGAAATCCGCCTGTCCGGTTCGACGTGGCGGGGACCGGAAACGGAGTGATGGCACGCTCTACACGGGCACGAAGCTGGAAACGGCGGAAACAGCCAAGAGCAGCCTGCACACCACCGCGCCGGCCCCCGACCCGACCGCCTCGGCTGAACGGCCAGGCTGACCACGCCTTGGGGGCGAGAGCAGGCAGGACGCAGTGCCGTACACGGATGGCTTCAAGTCAGAAATGGTTAAGCAGATGGTGGATCCGGGCTCGGTAAGTGCCGCGGCGCTGGCGCGCCAGGTGGGCGTGTCGCAGCCGACGTTGTCGCAGTGGTTGAGGGAGGCGAATAACAGCTCCTAACAAATGCCAGGACAGAGCCGGCGCAGGAGCATGACGCAGCAGCCGAGGACGAGGAAGCCGAAGTGGACGTCGTCCCTGCGCTCGTCGCGGACGCGAAGTCGGCGCAGCTGGTTCTTCCACGCCAGCGTGCGCTCCACGACCCAGCGGTAGCGTCCGAGCCTTTCCTTGGACTCGACGCCCGGGCTCGCGATGCGAGCGTCAATGCCACGCAGGCGAAGCCCGCCCCGGTTTTTTCTGGAGGCGTAGGCCTTGTCGGCGTGGAGTTTTCCCGGGCGGAAGCGGCGCTGCCCCGAAGGCATCCGCACCGCGGGCACGGAGTCGACGAGGGGGAAGAGTTCGTGCGTGTCGTGGACGTTGGCGGCTGTCACCGATTCGGTCAGTGGCAGGCCATGGGCCTCTACGAGAAGATGATGCTTGCTACCCGCCTTCGCTCTATCCGTCGGGCGTGGGCCCGTGAGGGCCCCCTTTTTGACGCCCGTCCGGCCGAGGAGTCGATGGAGGCGCGGGAGAAGTCCACCTTACCTCGCAGTCCCAGCTCGTCCAGCAGCCGCGCCTGGAGCTGCTCCCACATGCCGGCCCGGGTCCATTCCTCCAGCCGGCGCCAGGCCGTCATGCCCGACAGGCCGAACTGCTTGCGAGGCAGCATCTCCCACGGGATGCCGCTTCGAAGCACGAAGACGATGGCCTCCAGCGCCGCCCGGTCATCCGCCCGAGGACGGCCCAGCTTCTTCTTGGGCCGGGGCGGAGGCAGCAGTGTCGCCACGCGCTGCCAGAAGGCGTCAGAGACAAGTTCGCGGACCATGTCCCTCAAGCTGAGGATGCCCCTTGGCAACGGCCACACCAACCCCGACTTTCGTTAGGTGCTGTTAGTGTAAATGGCACGTACTTCAATCGCCGGCCCCTTCGCCGGCACGTGGCCAATCCTCGGGCACGAGCTTCAATCCGCCACGCCACCTCTCCACACGAGCCTTGCGGTACCAGTCTTCGTTGAGGTCCGCATGCTCCGTCATGATCACTTGAAGTCCCGGAGTCACCTCGGCCACGGCCTCGAAGATCAACTCGAACATCCGCGAGACGGCGAGACGATCGTCGTCGGGCACAAGTGCCATCGAACCGTCCACGTCCTTCTCCGGTGGGAAGTACACCTGCGATGGCTGGTCTAGGAAGAGGAAGTGCGGGACCGGGCTGGAACGCTGAACGAACCATTGGTGGAGTGCCAAATGGGCGATGAGGTGGTACCCGACCCAATTCTCTCCGCTTCCCATTCGGGCCATTGGCACTGCACCATCGAGAGTATCTGCGACGACTGTGAGTCTCTTCAAGTCAAGCCTCAGAGGCGATGATGAATGCTCCAGTCCGAGCGAGCGAGCCCACTCGGTCATTCGTTCGGAGAGGCGCGAAGTAATCGAGAACAGTTGCTCTTGAACATGCTCATCGCTCAGTTCCTCTTCTAACTGCTGACACTTAGCTCGCAGCGACTCGGCCTGCTCCTCAAGTCCCTTCGTATCGGGAACATCCGGCATGCTCTCAAGGTAGAGGCTGAGCCGGCCTAGGATATGGGCCTTTCGCGCGGAGTCGGCTTGTGCTTGGGAGAGAGCCATGTTCGCCGTGCGGACTGCCTCCATTTGCGCACGGTTTTTGGAGAGCTTCTGGTGGACATCGTGGAGGCGCTTTTCAAGCTCTCCAATGGCGCGCTCGATATGAGGCTCGACGCGCGCAACAGATTCCATGCGCGTCGCGACGTCGCGCAGCGCGCTATGCAAGACCTCGACTTCCGGAGGAGCCTGCGTTTCGGGAAGCTCCTGCGTGCACAGCGGGCAAGTGTGCCCAGCCGCACCGCCCTCGAAGATACCAATCGTTGCGAGACGCGCCCTCTGTTCCTTGGCCTCGCGGGAGAAGCCCTTCTCGTCCTTGGAGAACGCACGTGCCGCCTCGATGTCGGTCCGCAACCGTCGCTGTGTCTCCAGTAGATCTCCTCGCTCCGTCGAAAGTCGCGAGAACTCCGAGCCTTCAGGCAGTGTGACGTCAACATTGCCAAGGGGGGTCCTCGCTACCGTCTGAAGCGCGCTTATCGTTTCCTCTCTCGATGTCGTCACTGCGTTCGAGAGCCCGGCGTCGCGTGCCTGCGCCAGGAGTGCATCCGCCTTCGAGGCTCCATCTCCACGCAGTGCTGCGATCTCTGCAAGACGACGCTCAACCGCCCGAAGCTGGTCTCGAAGCCGCCGAAGTTCAGCCTGCTTGCGCACATGCTCATCATCTACAGCGCCGAGCAGGTATGGCAGCGCGTCCTTCAATGCCTGCGCGAAGAACGAGTCATCGGTTCCGTGAAAGAGTTGCTGTCGACGGATGATCTCATCTTGTCGCTGGAAGCATAGAGCGAGTGCGTGGCGAACCGTTGCTGAGAGTGAAGGGCGCTTCTGCCCCGGGGGCGTCTCGTGCAGGTTGTCGCGGATTCCGACCCACGACGTCAATAACGCGAGGGCGCCCTTTGTGTTCGTCGTCTGCCGTAGCGCCGTTGCTGAAGGCAGTTCGACTGTCGCTCCAGTCACGACAAAGAAGTCCTCGCTCGACGCTCCTTTGGGCGGCGGGCAGCGTCGCGCGACGAATGCCTGACCCGATGCGAGTTGCAGTCGAACACCGAACCATGCGACGCAGTGGCGAATCGGCCCGTGGGGCACGCGACACTCACCGCTACCGAAGCAGTAGTCGACGATGTCAATCAGCGCAGACTTCCCCGTTTTAGATGCACCGGTGATGACGTTCACTTGTCCTGCCTTCAACGGGAGTGCGCGCTGTCTCCCGTCGTGGCTGTAGAGGACGATGTCGAGTATCTGGACGCTCATGGTCTTACCCCCAGCAGCGCCATCACGGTCTCCGAATCACCAGCCTTCTCGAGCCATCTCCCGAGAAACTCGGCGTGCTTGGCGCATGCGCGAACTTCGTCGCTGGTCGGTTTGAGACCAGCGGTTACCCGCTTCTTCATCTCGGCGTTTGCATGGACGCCCTCTGCGCTCAGCGAAAGCAGGCCATGCGAACCTCCGAAGACGAGCGCTTCTCGTGTGAACGGCCTTAGCGCGGACGCCCTCTCACTGATGCGCGTACGCACGATCGGTTGCTCAGCGAGCCATGTCGGAAGCGACGACTTGATGTTGCGTGGAAGGCTCTCTCGGGTCTCGCGATGGAGTACGAACGGTAACACAAGGAACGAGAGTTCGATTGGTAGCGCCACCTTGCGCTCTGAGGTGTACCCGAGCGCTGAGTGCCACAGTAGGACAGAGCAGAATCCAGGGTTGAGCAGATTCCGTTCCTCGATCGAACGAGCGCGCCACGGTATCACTCTGCAGCCCCTTTCGCTGCATCGTCAGGATTGGCGGCGCTGCTAGAATTCAGAATCTCGGCGAGGCGATCGTGGAAGTCGGGGTGCCACCCGATTCGTGGCGGCGTCTCGTCCGCTAGCATGTGGAACGAACCGCGGATAACAAACGGTTCCGTGACGCCGGGCCGAATAGCGATCGTAGTCATCTCCGCCCAGGCCAGTACCGAGCGCGCCGCCTTTCGCTTGGCAGCTTCGGCAGCGGTAGCCTCGATTTCGTCCTTAGCCGCTTCGAAGATCAACTCCCACTCTTCAAAGAGCTTGCGCTCATAGCGACTGAGGTCACCGACGAGAAGGAGTTCCTCCCGTAGCCATCGAGAGCGCTGTTCGTAGGCTCGGTAGAAATCTCTAATTGCGGCGGCAACACGTTTCTTTCCTGCGTCAATGAGCTTGAGTTGATGCACGAACCGGTACTCAGCATGCGCATCCTGTGTCTCGTCGTCGAGATTGAAGGTGATTAGGTCCTCATCAATCGGCAGGTTGTCCTGCTTGAATTGCTCGCGCAGTTCGGACATTTCGGCTTCAAGCTCTGCGCTTAGGATTCCCGCCGGCATTGGACTCGCAGAAAGCTGCTTGATGACGCGGCGGAACCACCAGCCCTCAAGCCGATTCAGGAACGGAATGAGGTGCTTCTGCTCGGCGGTCCAGAAGACTTCTGCTTTAAGGTCGTCGTCGATTGTCAAAATGCCGGGAGCGCGATCGAGCACGACCACGTTGTCGAGGATGTTTCGACGCGCAGTCGCTGACACGGCGAGGAACGCAGCGTACGCGGGTGCGTTAGCTTGGCTTTCGGAGCTTTGTGTCGTCGATTCGAGAATCGACAGTGCCTTCCCAACATCGCGGCTTTCATTGCGCAGGAACCACGCCGCGCCGTCCTTCGGTGCCGCACCCGTCGTGAGCAAACAGAGTGCCGTGCCCGCTGGGAACTGGTTATTTGCGTGGCCCTCGAACCACACGCGTAGCGACTTCCAAAGGTCGCCGCTCGCATTTGAGAGGGAGGCTTCACTATTGCGATGATGCTTCGTCTGAAGCAGTTCCTCTGGCGTTCCGCCCGTCGACTCAAAGGTAACGTCGTCGAGCGTCTCGAGAGAGACGACGAAATCGCCACCGGCTTTCGCGCGGCGCAGTGACCAGAGCAGCGCGATGCGAACCTGGTACAGATACCCAAGCGCCGAGTCGGCAGCAGAGAACGGGAACCCACTCATGGTGTCCACCCCAGTGACCTAAGAAGCCATCCTTCAGCCTCCGCAGTTCAGAGGTCAAGTCCCGAGTCCTGTGCGGTTGGTTGGGGGGATGCTCCTCGGCTGCATCACGCAGTGTCAGTGACTGGAGATGATTTCAGCAGGGACATGGACTTGACGTTGCCGTTGTCGCGAGGGTGGGGGGCCAAGTTAGGGTAGGCAGGTGCCAGAGTTGGCTGGGGGCGCTGACTAACGCGGAGCGGCAGGAACTCACGAGGTCGTGCAAATGCGTTGTCCTGGGCCGTCCTGTCGAATCGCTCGCGGGTCACCTTCTCGGTTCGTAGTTTCGAGCAGCCGAAGGCGGCTCGCGTGCTCGGGCGCGTCAAGGGTCGGGCTGAGCCGAGAATTCTGACTGGTCCTGCGCCCTGACAACTCCCTCCGCGTGCGGGTGTGAGGCAATCGGCCGCAAGCGGTCGGTCCTGAGCAATCAGGACTCGCGATCCGTTTGTCCGACCCGGATGCGGTCTGTTGACCCTATTCCTGACACGTGGAGAAGGGCAGAGAGGCGGGCAAGGAGGCTGTGCAGACCGAGGCCTCGGCCAAGAGAGACTGGGCGCCGTTTCGGAGAGTCTTCGCTGCGCAACGAAATCGTGAGTACCCAGTAAATGCTGGTCGCGTCTTCGTGCTCTCGGTTAACAGCCACGAGGGTCCGAGCCGGCCTCAAAGGCTCCGAGTCGTCCTGGAAACAGGGAAGCGAAGCAAACCTGGAAGGTACGACATCGAAAGCTCGGGGTTGTCAGAATCGAATGCCCTTGGTGGTTAACAAAGCTGTTAACCACTCTCGGACTCTCTCTCCCCAAAACGGGTGAAAGAGCGGTCCAGAGGGCCCAATCGGCGGCGGAGGAGAGGGGGCATCTCGCTCTGCGGGATAGAGCGCCAAGAGCGCCCTCTTCGTCACCGCGAGCCAGAATCCCTTGGGATTCAGCGGCTTAATCACGAAGGCCCCGCGATGTTCATCGCGAGGCCCGTGGAAAGCAAAAAGGCCCTGCCAAGTTAGGGCAGGGCCTTCTTTTTTGCTCCCCGAACGAAGCCCTGCGCGAACTCGTTCTCTGCGCCCTCTCCAGAGACTGCGACGGAAAACACGAGAAAAATCCTGGGGTTAGGCGAAGTCGGGAAAATTCGGGGGCCGATTGAGTCTCCGCAAACTTCCCTGCGGCTGTTTCCCCGAGTAGCGCGGATTGGGGATGGCGTCCAGCATCCTTCAGAAGGGGAGGGAGTAGGTATGCCTCGCACAGGTCTGGGCGGGACATGCGGGTCCTGGTGCTGCCCCATGCTCGACTACCACCTACGCCGGTACGGTTCGGTCCTGCCTGTGGCCCCCGGCGGAAGCCCTGCCGGCCGTGCATTCCGGTGGTGGGCGTCGCTCAAAGCCGCGCGCCGGTGGCCGTTCACGGGGAGGGCGCCCAGCCTGAAGCAGGGGGCAGGCTGGGCCGTGGTCTTGGCAGGCTGGGTTGATGACCTAGCCTGCCTTGTCGCACTGCCGGATGCTGAACAGATGCCCCCATGACGCAGCGACCGAGTTTTCGGTAGGCACAGCCCTTTATGCGGCCCCTCCTTCGGCGACCGGAGAGTGTCCCGTGGGTGCAGGGGACTGTTCTGGGGGGACGGGGACGACCTTGGGGCGGCCGCGGTCGAACCAGGTGTAGACGGTGGGCAGGACCAGCAGCGTGAGCAGCGTGGAGCTGAAGAGCCCGCCGATGACGACGGTGGCCAACGGCTTCTGCACCTCCGCGCCGGCCCCGGTGGAGAATGCCATGGGGAGAAAGCCCAGCGAGGCCACCAGCGCGGTGGTGAGGACCGGCCGAAGGCGCACGTGGGCCGCGTCGTGGGCGGCCTGGGCCGGCGACAGGCCGTCCTGACGCAGCTTTAGGATGTAGGCCACCAGGACCAGTCCGTTGAGCACCGCCACTCCGAAGAGGGCGATGAAGCCCACTGCCGCGGAGATGGACAGCGGCATTCCCCGCACCAAGAGCGCCAGCAGTCCACCTGTCACCGCGAAGGGGATGTTGAGGTAGATGAGGAGGGCCGGCCGCACCGCGTTGAACGTGGTGTAGAGCAACACGAAGATGAGGAAGAGGGTGAGGGGCACCACGATTGCGAGCCGGCTCGACGCGGACTGGAGGTTCTCGAACTGTCCGCCCCAGCTCACCCAGTAGCCCGTCGGCAGCTTGACCTCGCGCGCGATGACCGACTGGGCCTCCGTGACGAAGCTCTGGAGGTCTCGCCCGCGCACGTTGGCCTCGATGGTGAGTCGTCGCTGGATGTTCTCCCGGCTCACCTGGGCGGGGCCTTCCTCCACGACAATGCGCGCGAGCTGTGAGAGCGGGATGAGTTGTCCGGAAGGGCTGGCCACGCGGATTCCCTCGAGTTGCTCCACGCTCTGCCGAGCGCCTGGTGCGAAGCGCACCTGGAGCGCGAAGCGCCGCTGGCCCTCCAGCACCGTTCCCACCTCCTTGCCACCGATGGCCTCGATGGTGTCCAGCACCTGCCGGGCGTTGATGCCGTAGCGGGAGATGGCCTGCCGGTCTATCTGGATGCGCGCGACAGGGAGCCCCGCCACCTGCTCGGCCTTGACGTCTGCGGCGCCTGGGACCTTGGCCAGCGCGGCGGCGAGCTTGTCTCCCGTCTGTTTCAGCACGTCCAGGTCCTCGCCATAGAGCTTGAGTGCCACGTCCGAGCGCACGCCGGAGATGAGCTCGCTGACCCGAAGTTCGATGGGTTGCGAGTAGCTGAAGAGGGTGCCGGGCACCTCCTTCGTGAGCGCTTCGTTGAAGCGGGCGATGAGCCCCTCGCGGTCCTCCGCCGTCGTCCACTCCTCATGCGGTTTGAGCATGACGAAGATGTCGCTGATCTCCACGCCCATGGGGTCTGTCGCTATCTCCGCGCGCCCCGTACGGGAGATTACGGTGGTGACCTCGGGAAATCGCTTGAGCACCTTTTCGATGAGGCCCGTCTGTCGCACCGACTCCTCCAGCGAGACCGAGGGCACACGCCAAGCCTGCAGCGCGAGGGCTCCCTCATCCAGCCGGGGAATGAACTCCGCACCCAGGAAGGGCACCGTGGCCAGGCTCACCGCGAGCAGGCCTCCCGCGATGCCCACCACCACCCCGCGCCGCCGGAGGCACCAGGACAGCGCGGGCTCGTAGACACGGCGCGCCCCGCGGACGATGAAGCTCTCCTGCTCCTTCGCCCTTCGGGGAAGCAGGACGGAGGCGAGGGCCGGGATGAAGGTGAGTGACAGGACGAAGGCCCCCGCCAAGGCGCAGATGACCGTGATGGCCATGGGCTTGAACATCTTCCCCTCGATGCCGCTCAGGGCGAGGATGGGCAGATAGACCACGCCGATGATGACTTCACCGAACGCGGCCGCCTGTCTCACCTCCACCGCGCTGCGATAGACGACTTCGTCGCGCTCCTCACGCGTGAGGGCCCGGCCCAGCGTGTGGCTCTGCTCCGAAATGTGCCGCACCGCGTTCTCCACGATGATGAGCGCGCCGTCGACGATGAGGCCGAAGTCGATGGCTCCCAGGGACATCAGGTTTCCGGAGACGCCCAGCGCCCGCATCCCGATGAAGGCGCAGAGCATGGACAGGGGAATGGCCGCGGCGGCCAGGAGTCCCGCGCGCAGGTTTCTCAGCATGACGAAGAGCACGACGATGACGAGCAGACCGCCCTCGACGAGGTTCTTCGCCACCGTTTGGATGGTTTTCCGGACGAGGTCCGTGCGGTCGTAGAAGGTGTCGATGGTGACGCCAGGAGGCAGGGTGGGGCGGATCTTCTCCACCTCGGCCTTCACGTCGGTGACCACCTCGCGCGAGTTCTGCCCGATGAGCATCATCACGATGCCCGTGACGGCCTCGCCCCGGCCGTCACGCGTCACAGCGCCCTGGCGGACCTGTGGAGCGAACGCCACGTTGGCAACGTCTCGGACATAGACCGGGACTCCTTGTGGAGACGTGGAGAGGACGATGCTGCGGATATCATCCAGTGTCTCCACAAGGCCTTCGCCACGGATGAGCACCTGCTCCGGGCCGCGTGCGATGTACGCGCCTCCGGCGTTGGCGTTGTTCTCCTCCAGGGATTGGAACACCTGGCCCAGAGACAGGCCGTAGGCCGTGAGCTTGGAGGGGTCCACCTGCACCTCATAAGTCTTGAGCTCTCCGCCGAAGGCGTTGACCTCGACGACGCCGGGCACGGCACGTAGCCGCGGGGAAACCTGCCACTCCAGGATGCTGCGCAGCTCCATGGGGCCCTGACCCTCGCCCCGTACTTCGAACTGGTAGATTTCTCCCAGGCCCGAGGAGATGGGCCCCATCTCCGGAGAGCCGTAGCCTTCGGGGATGCTTTCGCGCGCCGCTGTCAGCCGCTCCTGGATGAGCTGCCGCGCGAAGTAGATGTTCACTTCGTCCTTGAAGACGACGGTGACGACGGACAGCCCGAACTTGGAGACGGAGCGAATTTCCTCGGTGTCCGGCAAGCCGCTCATCGCGGTCTCGACGGGCACGGTGATGAACCTCTCCACCTCTACGGGCCCAAGGCCCGGCGAGGATGTGAGGATTTGGACCTGCACGTTGGTGACGTCCGGTACCGCGTCGATGGGCAGTGAGCGCAGCGCGTTGAGGCCGAAGCCGACGAGCACCGCCGTCAGGATGAAGATGAGGATGCGGTTCTTGATGGAAAAGTGGATGAGCCTGTCGAACATGGCGCCCGCCTAGTGGGAGTGGCCCTCGCCCATGCTCTCCTTCGAGAGTTCGGACTTGAGGATGAAGGCTCCTTGCGTGACGAAGGAGGTACCGGGCTGAAGACCTGAGAGGATTTCCACGTCCTGGGCGGAACTGGCGCCAGTCTGGACCTCGACGGGGCGGAAGCGGTTCTCGCCGGCTGGGACGAAGACCACCTGCTCTTCGCCGACCTTTTGCACGGCCTCTCGTGGGACAACGATGCGTGTGGGCGAGGCGGAGCCAGAGTCTCGTGTCTCTCCCGAGGTGGTGGCGATTTCCGCCTGGGCGAACATGCCCGGCTTGAGCGCCCCATCGGTGTTGGACACCACGACTCGTACCGGAATGGTGCGAGTCTTCTCATCAACGACGTCTCCGATGTAGTCCACGCGGCCCGTGAAGCGCTGGCCCGCCCGTGCTTGGACGGTGATTTCCACCGGCTGACCGGCATGGACCTGCGGGAGCTGAGACTCCGTCAGGTCCAACTGCACCCAGAGTTCCGTGAGGTCCGCCACCGTGAAGAGGGACGTGGCCGCCTCCACCGCCTGGCCCACCGTGCCCGAAATCTCCACCACCGTGCCTGTCAGTGGGCTGATGGCCGGAAAGCGCGAGCTGTAGTGCTCGTTGCTACGCAGCGTGCTGATTTCTCCGTCGGAAAGGCCGAGCGCATGAAGCCGGCCGTCGGCGGCGTTGCGCTCCGCCTCGGCGGTGACGAAGGTGCTTTCCGCCTCGCGCATGTCCCGCTCGCTGGTGATTCCTTTAGCAAGCAGATCCTTCTCCCGGCGGAAGTTCTGCTCCGCCACGCGCGCCTTGGTCGCGGCGGAGAGGTAGTCCGCTCGCGCCTGGCCAAGCTCAGGGCTCTCGAGATGGCCCAGCACCTCCCCCTTTTTCACCTTCTGGCCGAGAGCTACCTGGATGGTGGCGAGTCGTCCTGGAACGCGGGAGGCCACTCTGGCTACGCCTTGCTGGGTGAAGGTGATACGCGCTGGCACGATGAGGCCGGTTACGAGGGGCTTTGCCTCTGCCTGGGCCAACTGGAGCTGCGCCGAGCGCAGCGCCTCTGGCGTGAGGGTGATGACCTCGTCATGTTTTTCTCCCCCCTCACCATGGGTTTCGCCTTCTTCCTTCTCGTGGTCGTGGCCCTCTTCTTCGGCGTGGGGCTTGCCCTTCGTCTCCTTGCCGGACGGGGCCGTCTTCGCTTCATCGGAGGGGGGGGCGGCCTTCTTGTCGGAGCAACTGGCCAGAAGAAGGGCCGCCGCCAGGACGATGGACAGATTCGTGTGAACGTTCATTGGATGTTCCCCACCACTTTCTTGAGTTGGGCCTCCGCGGCGTTGAGTTCCTCAAGGGCCTCGATGTAGCTACGGCTCGTATCGAGGGCCTCGCGCCGGATGATGAGCAGCTCCAGGAAGTCCACCTTCCCGGCCCGATAGGCCTCATTGATCAGCTTTAAGTTCTCTTGCACGGCCGCCATCACATCGCCGCCGAACACCTCCGCGGCTGACAGGGCAGTGCGGTAGCGCTCGAGGGCGAGCACCACCTCGGAACGCACGAAGCGTTCGGTGGCGGCGAGCGCCCGCTCCGCCTGGGCCGCCCGTGCCGTGCTAATCCCTCGCGCCGCTTGGTTGCGGTTGAAGAGGGGCAGGTCGATGCCGAGTGTGCCTTGGACGATTTGGGCGTCCTCCTCCTGGCTGTAGCTCACCCCCAATCGAGGGCGGGGTAGCGCCCCCCGGCTGGCGAGCCGGACCTCTGCCTGGGCTGCCTCCAACTCGGCCTTGGCTGCCTTGAGGTCCGCGCGTTGCGCCGCCGCTCGCTCCAGGAGGACGGAAAGGATTGGGGGCGCGGCCGCCTCCGCGCGCAGGTTCCCTTCGGGTGCGATGTCCTCAGTTGGTTCGATGCCCAGCAGCAGTCGCAGCTCTCCGAGGGCCTGCGTCCGGCGCTGGACGGCGCGAACACGGGCACGCTGGGTCTGGCCCAGCGCCACCCGCGCGGTGTTCACTTCGATGCGAGAGGCGGCTCCAGCCTGCAGTCGCTGCTCTGCGGCATCCCGGCCCTGCTCTGCGAGTACGAGTGCATCATTGGCCAGTTGCAGTTCCTGCTCGGCCGCGAGGGCCCTGCCGAAGGCTTGGCGCACTTCGGCCGCGAGCTCTACCTGAGAGACCGCGAGGCGCGACTCGCTCGCGGAAAGTGTCGCCGCTGCGGCGTCCCTGCGCGCTCCGCGCTGGCCGAAGAGTTCCAGTTGTTGGCTCACCCCGGCGCCCACGTCGACGTTGTTCCCACTCGCGCGAAAGCGTGGGCCGACGGCGACTTGTAGGTCCGGATTGGTCTGGAACAGGAGGGATGCTCCCGAAAGCTGAGCTCGAGCTGCGGCGGCATCGGCCTGGGTGGAAATGAGTCGGGGGCTGCGTTCGAGTGCGAGTGCCACAGCTTGCTCCATCGTGAGAGGGCGGGCCGCGAAGGCCGGCACCGCGACGAGCAGGAGCGGGAGCAGACTTATGAGACGGATTGATGGAGACACGACGCTCACCAAATTGAAAAGAGGTAGGGCCGCGCCTGGGCTGGAGGATGTGCGGAACCGGCGGAGTCAGACCGTCAGGACGCGAGCACACCTGCAGCGTCAGCCGCAGCTGATGAGTGGATGAGAGATGGCCCAAGGCCGGCGCCGCGCATGGCGGTACCGGGCACGCCTGAGCAGGCACATGCGTCCGGTCCGTTCGCGCGTCATCGGCGCGAAGGCGCGGCCTATCTCCCGGTCTCTCGAAGCGAGAGTCCCCGTAAGCGTGCGAGAATTGCCGCACGCGCATGGCCGCGGGACGTCACGGCCACAGCACGGCTGGAGGTGGAGGGGCGCACGAACCGGCCGTTAGGCCGATATAGGCGGACGCAGGAGGCGGGGACGCACTTCCTCGGCCGCCTCCTGGTTCTGCCCGACAATCTTCGGCGGTTTGACCGTGATGGCCCAACCCGGTGACGGCAGGGATTCAGGAATGACGGACTGGCTGGGGCAGCACCCGCAATGGTGCTCGGTTGGGCCACAGCCGTGCTCCCGGCTGGACTCTCCCAGGTCTGACTCGTCCGCAATGGAGTGCGCGAGATGCCCGGACGCCGCGTAGTGAACGGCCATCTCGACGGCCTCCCCGAAGGAAGGCACGAGGCCGTTGACCAGCACGATGAACATCAGAAGGCGCAGCACGGTGTCTTCGTAGTGACTTTAGTGGAAGAAGGCAATACGGCTGGTGGTCACGGTTTGCTGGCGCACGGATTCACCTCGTTCAGGGGGCCTGCCTGGGGGGCCCTTGCCCTTCCTGCCGGGCAGCTTCTTGGAAGATGGCCTGGAGGTCCCCTGGAATGGGCATGGGCGTGAAGATGCCCACGTTGGCGCCTCCGGTGTTGCCGAGGGGAGCGCGCCCGAGCCAGGAGCCAGGGGCGGCCAGCAGCAATCGGGGCAACTGTCCGGCCAGCTCGCTCAGGTTTCCTCTCCTCCATGCGAAGCAGAACATGGCTAGGTGGACCTGAAGATGAGGCCACGCGTGAGCCTGGCTCAGAATGTGAGCGCGTTCCAGCGAATGCCACGCCAGTTGGAGGTGGCCTTTGGCCTCGGCCTCGGAGGCTTGTCGCAGTTCCTTCTCGAAATGAATTCGCAACTTCGGTTCCATCAAGGCGCCTCCTTCTGATGCGTCAGTGACACGCAGCGCAGGTGTCCTCGCCCCGCCACGCTTCCCGGCCTTCCTTCACAAGGAAGAGCGTCATCCCAAGGGCGGCCACTGGGTCCGCCCACCACCAACCGAAAGCCGCGTTGAGGCCGATACCACCCAAGGTGATGAGGGACAGCCACCAGCACGCAGTGGTCTGGAGGGCATCGGCTTCCATGGCGCGGCTGCCCAGGGCCACGGCGGTCCGCTTTTTCGCGCGCGCGAGCCACATCATTACCGCCAGTGAGACAGTCGCAAGAATGAGGCCGACGAGGCTCGTCTTGGGCCGCTCGCTGTTCAGAAGCGATGTCGATGCTTCCCATGCCACGAATGCGGCCAGCGCGAAGAGTGACAGTCCGATGAGCCGGTGCGCGCGGCGGTCCAGTTGCTCCAGTTCCCCGGGAGTGCGCCGAGCTCGCCGCTCCGCCGAGAGGCGCCACAGCATGATGGCTGCGGAAGTGCTCTCCACGAAGCTGTCCACTCCGAAGCCGAGTAGCGCCACGCTGCCGGCAGCGAGGGCTGCGGCCACGGCGATGGTGCCCTCGATGAGGTTCCATCCCACGGTGACCAGCGTCAATGCCTTGGCCCGTTTGAGAATCGGCAGTCTTCCGTCGGGGAAGGTGGCCGTCTCAGACATGATTTTCCTCTCCAGGGTGCGCCACGACAGGCTCCTCGGCGGGCGCGATGTTGCAGCAGTTGGAAAGCTGCCCCGCCTCCACCTGGAGCGTGACGTGCTCGATGCCGAACTCATCGTGGAGTTGCCGCTTCATGCGGTCGAGGAGCGGGTCGTCCAGTTGTATCCCCCGAACGACGAGATGCGCGGTGAGGGCCGCCTCGGTAGTGCTTATGGCCCAGACGTGCAGGTCATGCACGTCGACGACGCCAGGTGCTCGGCTCAGCTGCTCCCGTACCAAGGTCATGTCGATGTTCTGCGGCACTGCATGCAAGGCGAGATTGACGGAGTCTTTGAGTAGTCCCCATGTCCCCCAGAAAATGAGGACTGCGATGAGGAGCGTCACCACGGGGTCGAGCCATGCCCATCCGGTGAAATGGATGAGGGCGCCGGCCAGGACGACACCGAGCGACACTCCTGCGTCCGCAGCCATGTGGAGGAATGCACCCCGGATGTTGAGGTCGTCCTTGCGGCCCTTCCAGAAGAGCATGGCCGTGGCGGTGTTGATGATGATGCCCACCCCGGCTACCGCCATGATGGTGACGCTGGAGACAGGAGCGGGCTCTCCGACGCGCTGCACAGCCTCCCATCCGATAGCGCCCACGGCGACGAGCAGGAGGAGGGCATTGAGGAGGGCTGCCAGGATGGACGAACTGCGCAGACCATAGGTGTGGCGGGCTGTCGGCTTTCGCCTAGCCAGGATGCTCGCCCCCCAGGCGAGCATCAACCCGAGGACGTCGCTCAGGTTATGGCCGGCATCCGCCACTAGCGCCAGAGAGTTGGAGATGACGCCGAAGGTGGCCTCGACAGCAACGAAGGCCAAATTGAGGGTTACACCGATGGCAAATGCCCGTCCGGGTGAATCGGGTGCGTGACTGTGGGAACCTGACATGGGCGTGGGTGCCTCCAGAGTGAAAACAGTTCCGCTGCACACTCCTTTTCCGGTGTGCCAGCAGGGACTTCCTGAAATCTACCTGGGCTGACGAACGGATTTGCCCAGGGTTACACCTCCACGTTTTTGTCGCGCGCGGACGCTGACGAAGCGGCCCCGCCAGCGCCCGATGGGAGTGCACGCCTTCCCCGACCTCCGAATTCTCATGGCTGCCTGGAGCTCAGCTCCGGTTTCTTCGCCGTCGAGCAGGCGAAGGGGACCGCGCCCGCAGTGCTTGGGACGCCAACCACCCTATGGGAGCGCCCACTGTGAATCCCAAGAAGAGGCAGGCCGCAGCGAACGTGATGTCGGCGCGGGGTTCGCCCCAGTTGTAGATGAACAGGCTCGTTCCGAGCGCAGTACCAGCCCAGAGCGCGTATCGGCGGAGCTGGAGGCGGGCTTGAAGCACCGAGGCTGTGAGCAGCACGAGGCCCGCAGCCCAGGATACAAGAAGGGGGGGCCACCGGTTGCGGTAGAACTCCACGCGCAAAGGGCCTTCAAGGCTCCCCTCCAACTGCTCCACCGTCAGCGCGTGTACGCCTCGCGGGATGGAGCCTCGCTGATGGAAGCTCAATCGGTTGCGCCAGACATGGGTGCGCCCGCGCTTCGCCCGGATGTAGGTACGCGACCGCTCCAGCGTCCCACGTATCATCTCCTCCATTCCCGCTATCGAAAACAGGATTTCGGTGTCGCCTGTTTGGGCGAGCCTGCCCCTCACCACGACGAGGACCCTTCCATTCACAGAAGGAGGGAGGGGGATGCTCTGTCCCTTCTCCGTCACTTCGACGGCAGCAAGTGGCTGCCCAGGCAGAACTGTTTCGAGGGCGGGTAGGGCAGCCAGCACGAGCACGAGGACCATCACGAATATGGACGCGGTGCGCGCCCAGCGCGCTTTAGTGCCTCGCCAGCCTTCGTGCAGCATCGCGCCGCAGAGGCCCAGCGCCGCAACGGCGATGAAGGCGGCTGCAGCGTCGCCATCCGCGAGGCGTTCCATCATAGGGGTGGGCATGTGCTGGTCCGGTCCCGGGTGCGATGCAGGGCTCTCATCTCAGGCTGGCTCACATGGACAGTCCACGCAGCCTCGCTCGCAGCAGGAGGGGCCGCAGGACTGCACCAGCCTCCTGCCCAGTGCCTGCCGGGCCCGGTGGAGGCGGACCTTGGCGTTGGTGGGGGTGATGCCAGCCGCTTCGGCGAGCGCCGCGAGGCTCTGACCTTCTAGATCCACCCTGCGCAGGGCCTCCGCGTACTCCGGCTTCAAAGTAGTGACGAGGGCAGAGATGCATGTGCAGACAGTCCTCTCCAGCTCGTTTGCATCCTCAGTGGACAGCAGGCTGTCACCGACCCATTCGCGCCGGGCGTGCTCCTCGCGCTTTTGGCGCCGGTGGCGGTCAATGAGTGCATTGCGCAGCAGCCGATAGAACCAGGCCACCGCGCTCTCCTCATGGCGCAGGGTGGCCCCACTCTCTACTCCCTTAAGGAGCGCGGACTGGAGGACCTCTTCGGCCCCCTCGGCACTGCCGATGCGTGGCGTCAGAAAGGCGAGGAATCGCTGCCGGTTTTGGAGCAGGAGCGTGAGTGTCTCTGGGCTCATGGGCTGGGCCTCTCAACTCGCCGCACGGGTTGACTCCCCCTCGGGTGCCTGCGTAACGCTTGCCCGAGCAGGGGGGCTCAGGAGGGGGGCTTGCCGCCCACCGCCGAACACGGAGTAGAGGACCGGAAGCACCACCAGGGTGAGCAGTGTGGAGGAGAGGATGCCGCCGATAACCACGGTGGCGAGAGGTCGCTGGACTTCCGCTCCCACGCCTGTGTTGAGCGCCATGGGCAGAAATCCGATGGCGGCTACGGCGGCCGTCATCAGCACGGGCCGCAGGCGTGAGAGGGCCGCTTCGCGGATAGCTTCGCTCAATGCGTGGCCTGCATCGAGGAGGGAGCGCACGCGTGAGACGAGCACCATGTCTCCCAGCACCGACACCCCGGAGAGGGCGATGAAGCCCACTGCGGCGGAGATGGAGAAGGGCAGTCCCCGCAGCAGGAGCGCGAGCACTCCGCCTACCAGTGCGAAGGGCACTCCCGCGAAGATACGCACGGAGTCGAGGACGCGCCGGTAGGTGAGGTAGAGCAGGAGGAAAATGAGGGCCAGGGCTAGCGGCACCACGATGAGCAGGCGCGCCTGGGCACGCTCCAGGTGCTCGAACTGTCCGCCGAAGCGGAGGTAGTAGCCCGCGGGCAGCTCCAGCTTCTCGTCCAGCGCGTGGCGCACCGCCTCGACAAAGCCGCCGAGGTCTCGGTCGCGCACGTTGGCCTGCACGACGATGCGGCGCTTGCCCCACTCTCGCTGGAGCGTGGTGGGCCCGGACACCTCGCGGATGCGGGCAAGCCGCCCCAGCGGCACGCGTGCATCCCCGGGCCCCGTCACCGGTATCGTGGCCAGCTTCGCCGGGTCATCCCGGTACTCCTCGGACAGACGCACGGCCAGGTCGAAGCGCCGCTCGCCCTCGCGCACCTCGCCCACGCTCCGGGTGCCCACCGCCTCGACGATGTCGAGCACCGCACGGGTGGAAATGCCGTGACGGGCCACGGCCTCTCGGTCCACTGTCACCTCGAGCACGGGCTGGCCCGTCAGCTGCTCCACGGTGACGTCGGCGGCGCCTGGGATGGCCTTGACCAGGCCCTCAATCTCACGGGCCTTGGCCTTCAGCACGTCCAGGTCGTCCCCGAAGAGCTTGATGCCCACGTCGCTGCGCACGCCCGCAATCATCTCGTTGACGCGCATCTCGATGGGCTGGAGGAATGCCATGCGCATCCCGGGCAGGTCCGCCAGCTCCGCCTTCATCTCCGCCACGAGTTCGTCCTGAGTGGCGGCCCGCTTCCAGGCCTCGCGCGGCTTGAGGGTGATGAAGGCGTCGGACAGCTCGATGCCCATGGGGTCCGTGGCCACCTCCGCCGTGCCAGTGCGCGTCCACACGCGTTGAACCTCGTCAGGGAACCGGGCGAGCAGCACCTTCTCAATCTCGGTGCCATAGCGGACGGACTCGGTGAGGGAGACCTCGGCTAGGCGCACGGTGTTGATGACGAGCGTGCCTTCGGACAAGCGTGGGACGAACTCGCTGCCGAGCTGCGTGGCGGCGATGAGTGCACCCACGACGAGGAGCCCCGCGCCGGCGAGGACGGCCCGAGTGTGAGTGAGGGCCCAGTCGAGGACCGGCTGGTAGCAGCGCTTGAGGAAGGTGACGAGGCGCGGCTCGCGGTGGTGCCCTCCGCCACGCTTCAAGGCGAAGGACGCCAGCACCGGCATCAACGTCATGGAGAGCAGCGCGCTGCCCAGCAGGGCGAAGATGACCGTGAGCGCCATGGGGCGGAACAGCTTTCCCTCCACGCCCTCCAACGCGAGAATGGGCAGGTACACCACCATGATGATGAGTTCACCGAAGAGGGTGGGCCCGCGCACCTCGACGGCGGCGTCGCGCACCACCTCGAGGATGGACCGACTCCCCCTGGCCTCGGCGAGCCGCCGCTCCGCGTTCTCCACGAGGATGACGGAGGAGTCGACGACGAGCCCGAAGTCGATGGCTCCCAACGACATGAGGGTGCCGGCGATGCCGAAGCGCAGCATCGCGTTGAAGGCGAACAGCAGGGACAGGGGAATGGCCGCCGCGACGATGAGCCCCGCGCGCCAGTTGCCCAGGAAGAGGAAGAGGACGGCGATGACGAGGAGCGCACCCTCAAGGAGGTTGGTTCGCACTGTGCGCAGCACGTGGTCCACCAACTCGGTGCGCTCGTAGACGGGCTCCACGGAGACGTCTTGGGGTAGGGTGCGCTTCACCTCCTCGAGCCGTTGCGCCAATGCCTTCGTCACTGTGTGGGAGTTCTCGCCCACCAGCATGAAGCCCAGGCCCAGGACGGCTTCGCCTTCACCATCCGCCGTGGTGGCGCCCCGGCGGATTTCGTGGCCCACCTCCACACGGGCCACATCCCGGATGCGCACGGGCACGCCGTTGTGCGCCGCGACGACGACGTCCTCGACGGCCTTGCCGTCCTCCAGGACACCCACGCCGAGGACGAGGCTCGCCGCGCCCCCGCGCTCCACCATGCCGCCCCCCACGTTCGCGTTGTTCTCCTCCAGCGCGCGGTAGACGTCCTGCAGCGAGAGATTGAATTGCTGTAAGCGGCGCGGCTCCACGACGACGTGCCACTGCTTCTCCTGGCCGCCCCAGGCATTCACCTCTGCCACGCCGGACACGCTGCGCAACTGTGGAGCGATGACCCAGTCATGCAGCGTGCGCAGCTCCTCGAGGCTCTTCGTCCGGCTCTTGACGAGGTAGTGGAAGACCTCGCCCAGGCCTGTGGCCACCGGCCCCATCGTCGGGCGCTCGATGCCCGCGGGGACAGAGACCTGGCCGAGCCGCTCGGAAACCTGTTGCCTCGCGAACCACAGGTCCGTGCCGTCGCTGAATTGGAGCGTCACCTGGGACAGGCCGAACTTGGAAATGGAACGCAGCTCGCTGACGTGGGGCAGGCCCGCCAGCGCCTGCTCGATGGGGATGGTGAGCTGCCGCTCCACCTCGATAGGGGTGAGGGCCGGGGCCATGGTGTTCACCTGCACCTGCGTGGGCGTGGTGTCAGGGATGGCGTCGATGGGAAGTGCCCGGAAGGCCAGCAGGCCCGAAATGACGAGGGCCAGGGTGCCAAGGAGGACGGCCCAGCGGTGTGCTAGGGACCAGTCGATGACTCGGGTCAGCATGGGACTATTCGCCTCCCTCTGTCTCGCAGCAGCCCGCACCGATGGACTCCTTGAGGATTTCCGTCTTGAGGAGGAACGCGCCAGTGGTGACGACTTCCGCACCAGCCGAGAGTCCCTTCACCACGGCGACTTCTTCACGGGTGCCGGCACCCAGCTCCACCACGACGGGCTCATAGAGGCCCGCGCCCTTCTTCACGAAGACGAGCGCGCGGCCCTCGGCGCGTTGGATGGCCTCGCGGGGGACCAGCACGGACTCCTGCTCGGCGGTCACCTGCACCCTGGCGCGGAGGAAGAGCCCCGCCTTGAGGGCGCCGTCCGGGTTGGGCAGCTCCACGCGGGCGCGCACGGTGCGGGTGGCCGGGTCCACGGAGGCGCCCACGCGGGTGAGGGTTGCCTCACGCGTCTCGCCGGGCATGCTCTCGAATGAGAGCGTGACGCGCTGGCCCGCGCGCACCATTCCCGCGTCGGCTTCGGGCACCTCTAGGAGGGCCCACATGGTGTCCAGGTCAGCGATTTGGAGGAGCGTCTGCCCCGCACCCACCTGCCTGCCGGGGACGGCGTCACGTGCCACCACGGTGCCGGAGAAAGGCGCCGTCATCACGTAGGTCCCCTGCTGGCTGCGGACGGAGGCCCCTGCGGCGGTCAGGGATGCGCGGGCCGCGTCGCGCTCGGCCTCGGCCTCGGCCACCTCCGCCTGGGCTTGCTCCAGGTCCTTGCGTGCGCTGATGCCCCGCTCGACGAGCGACTGCTCGCGTGTGAGCGCGGCGCGCGCGACTCCAAGCCGTGCCTGGGCCGATGAGAGGCGCCCCTGGTCTGTGCCTACGGCGCCGGAGGTCATCACCACGAGGGGTTGCCCGGCCTTCACCTCGTCGCCGACGTCCACACGGACTTCCAGAACCAGCGCCTCGCTTCGGGCCGACATCTGAGCCAGCCGGTTGTTGTTGAAGGCGAGCTGACCAACAACGTCCAGGGTGCGAGAAAAGGGCCGCTTCTCCACGCGACGTGTCTGGATGCCGGCCTCTCGAGCGGTTTCGGCGGAGGCGAGCCGAACGCGCGTTCCTGGCTCGGGGAAGGTGGGCGGCTCCGCGCCCGCCGCCTTCACCAGCTCAGGGTGACAGTACGGACAGACGGATTCCGGAAAGCCGTGCTCCCGGCAGTAGTCGCCCGCCTCGATGAACTTCGCGACGAGCGCCGGGTTGCACTTGGTGCACTTCGACTCGGGGACCGAGTGCTCCTTGCACCAGTCCTTTGGCGCGGTGGCCTGTGCGGTGAAGGCGAGGTTCGGGTTGCACTGGAGGCACTGGGACTCTGGCACTCCGTGCTCCTCGCACCAGTCGTCTTGCGCCTTGAAGACGTCGATGAGGTCCGGATTGCACCGGGTGCACAGCTCCGCCGGCACCTTGTGTTCGCACAGATGTAGGGACTGGGAGGGGCCGGAAGCGCCTCCCGCGGCGGCCGGAGGCGCGGAGGACTTCTCCGCCACGGCGGGCTTCGACCCCTTCGAGCAGTTGGCTGTGCCCAGGGCGAGCAGGGCCAACAGCATCACCGGACCGACGCGGGAGGCTGGCATCATCTACTTCACGCCCTTCTTGGAGAGTTCTGGGTTGCAGATAGAGCACTGGGACTCAGGTCGCTCGTGCTCCGCGCACCAGTCGCCCTTGGCCTTGAAGACGGCCGCGAGCTTCGGGTTGCAGCGAGTGCACAGGGACTTTTGGATGCCGTGCTCACACTTGGGCTTCTCGGCCTCGGCGGCCTGGGCCTTCTCGGTGGGCTTGGTCTCCTCGGCCAGCGCGGGGATGACGGGAAGGGTGAGAAGCGAGACGACGATGGACAGGGTGCGCAACGAACGCATGAGGAAACTCCAGCCGGGGCAGTCGCCCATGGCGGTGAATTCCCGCGCGAGAGTGCGCGGGGAGGATGGACAGGGCTTCAGGCGAAGAGGACGCGCATGCGCACGCACGGACCCGGCAGGGCTCGCGCACGGCACACGTCTCCCGTGAAGGGAGGCGTCAGGCTCTAGGCGGTTGGAAGATGTCGGTAGCGGTCCCGGAGAGGACCGGCTCGTCCACGTGGCTGGGCACCAGCGGCGGTGTGGGCGCGGCCGCGAGGTCCCCCATGACGGGAACCGGAGCGGGGGCTGCTCTCAGCGGGCAGCATGGGCACAGGACGCAGCTGGGGGCGCAGTCCGTGCAGTCATCGCCTTCATCCTCCATGCAGTCGGCGTGCGTGTCCGAAGCGAAGGCCAGCGTCTGGAAGACGCCGCCCGTCGTCAGGACGAGGAGCACGACCATGAGTCGCAAGAGGAGCTGCATCCAGTAGGTGGCTTACAAAGGCCCAGGGGAAGAGTCAATCCGCCGAGCCGGTCGCCCGGGTGGCACGCTCGCGGGTCAACCTTTCCAGGAGGCGTCGCATGGCTCTGGAGTCCCAGTCCCGTGGGCCAGGGAAGCGGGCGACCAGCTGCCCTTCGACGACGAGGATGCTCGTTGGGAGCTGCTCCACCCCATACTCGCGGGCGACCTTCTCGCCCACATCCAGGCGCAGGCGGAGTTCCGGCGGGGGAGGGCCCTCGAAGAATGACTCCACTGCCTTGAGGTCCGCATCGTGGCTGAAGACGACGACCCGAAGTCCCTCGGGAGGCGACTCGGCCAGGGAGAGGAGATGGGGCGTCTCCTCCCGGCATGGAGGGCACCAGGAAGCCCAGAAGACTACCAGCAGTGCGAGTGGGCCCGGTGCATCTGCGAGCATCGGTGCAGGTCCATCAATCCGGATGTAGCTGGGCGGAGGTTCGTTCCGGCAGGCACAGGTCATTGCCAGAAGAATGAGCGCCAGCAGACATGGGGGACGATGGATGCGCATCACTCCAGACGCTATCTCACGGTCCGACGTTAGGGCGCCACGATGTGTGCGGCTCAGCAGCCAAATCGACGACCCGCTCACGGAACCCCGGCGGGTATGGAGGGCGTGACTTCGGCATCGTGGGACCCTTTTCGCACAGCGGGTGGGACTCCACGAAACCGGGGCAACTTCCCCCCTTTCTAGTCAGCCCAGGCAAAGCGATGACCGTGCGCGCCTCGCCCACCCGCCTTGACGCGCTGAGGTCTGTTCCCAGGCCTGCGCTCGCCGCCCTGCCACCCTCCTCCTGGTCATCGCTTCTGGGGTGTCACAGGAAGTTTGCAGAGGCCGATGTTGTGGTGGGCCATAGGATATTCGAATATCGTAATATCCTCATGGCACCTGCCGCCGCCTCTTTAGATGTTCGGTCCGCCTCCCGCCTCTTTAAGGCGTTGGGAGACGAGACTCGCCTACGCATCGTCGCGCTCCTCAGTCATGGGGAGCTGTGCGTCTGCCACTTCGAGTCAGCCCTGGACCTGACCCAGTCCAACACCTCCCGGCAGCTCGGCGTGCTGAAGAACGCAGGCATCGTCGAGGCCCGCCGAGACGGAAGCTGGGTGTACTACCGACTGGCTCCGCAACTGGACGAGGTGTGCAAGGCCCAGCTCAAGGCGCTCGTGTCCGCCTTCACCAAGAGGGATGTCCTCCGGGAAGACGTCGCGCGCCTCCTCAAGTCCCGCGGCCCCAACGCCTGCAAGTAGACCCAAGAGCCTTCTCATGACCGCAACCACTGCTCCAGACAGCATCGTCAAGAAGCTCTCCGTCATCGACCGGTTCCTGCCGGTGTGGATCTTCGCCGCCATGGGCCTGGGCATCGGCCTGGGCAGAGCTTTCCCGGACCTGGGCGCTAGGCTGGACACGGTGAGGCTGGACACCGTGTCCCTGCCCATCGCCATTGGCCTCTTGTGGATGATGTACCCGGTGCTAGCGAAGGTGCGTTACGGCGAACTGGGCCGGTTGCGCGCGCGGGGCAAGCTCTTCACCACGTCCCTGGTGCTGAACTGGGTTGTGGGGCCGGTGTTGATGTTCGCCCTGGCTTGGCTCTTCCTTCCGGACCTTCCGCACTACCGCAACGGTCTGGTTCTCATCGGCCTGGCCCGTTGCATCGCCATGGTCCTCATCTGGAACATGCTCGCGTGCGGGAGCAATGAGGTGGCCGCCGTGCTGGTGGCGCTCAACTCGGTCTTCCAGATTCTCTTCTACTCGGTGCTCGGCTGGCTCTTCCTCACCGTCATTCCTGGCTGGCTCGGCGCGGATGTGGCGGCGTTCGACGTATCCATGTGGAGCATCGCCAAGAGCGTGCTCATCTTCCTGGGCGTGCCCCTGGTGGCTGGCGCGCTGACGCGCATCGGCCTCACTCGGCTCAAGGGAGAGGCATGGTACGAGCAGCGCTTCCTGCCGCGCTTGGGGCCTACCGCGCTCATTGGCTTGCTCTACACCATCGTCCTCATGTTCGCGATGCAGGGGGAGAAGATTACCCGCCTCCCGCTGGACGTGGTGCGCATCTCCCTCCCGCTGATTGTCTACTTCGTCATCATGTTCACCAGTGCCTTCTTCCTCTCCAGGAAGCTGGGCTTCTCCTATGAGGAAACGGCGTCGTTGTCGTTCACCGCCGCGGGCAACAACTTCGAGTTGGCCATCGCCGTGGCGGTGGGCGTGTTCGGTATGGCCTCGGGAGAGGCGCTGGCGGGCGTAGTGGGGCCGCTCATCGAGGTTCCCGCCCTCATCGCCTTGGTCTACCTGTCGCTTTGGCTCAGGCGTCGGCTTTTCCCCGGAGCCGGTGAAGCTGTGCTGCCTCGTCGTTTCGAGGGGAAGGCGCCTGCGTCCGGGCCTGGCGAAGCGCACCCGTAGGACCCGGCTGCCGACGTCGTCCCCTAGGTGCTCCTTCTCGAGGCCCCGTGATTCCTCCAACGCCCTTCAAAGTGCTCTTCCTCTGCACGGGCAACACTGCCCGTAGCATCCTGGCCGAGTTCCTGCTCAAGCGCTTGGGGGGCGAGCGCTTCGAGGTGCACAGCGCGGGTGCTGCGCCGAAAGGTGACGTCCATCCCCTCGTCCTCCGGCTGCTTCGAGAGCGCTTCCGCATTCCCGCTGCCGACGCGCGCAGCAAGTCCTGGGAGGAGTTCCGGGACGTGCGCTTCGACTTCGTCATCACCCTTTGCGACAAGGCGCGTGAGTCCTGCCCGGTGTGGCCGTATCAGCCCGTCATCGCTCACTGGGGAAGTGCGGACCCGGCGGCAGTAGAGGGTGGCGAGGCGGAGAAGGAGTCGGCCTTCCTCAAGGTGTCCATGGAGATCTCCCGCAGGCTGGAGCTATTCCTCGCACTACCCATCGAGAAGCTAGACCGGCTGCGCCTGACGGCGCTCACCCGCGGCATTGGTGAGCAGTAGCCGGCTTTCCAAGGAGTCGTCACGATGAAGACGGTCATCTTCGCTTGCGTACACAACGCCGGCCGCTCGCAGATGGCGGCGGCCTTCTTCAACGCCCTGTCGGACCCAGCCAAGGCGCGCGCCGTGTCTGCTGGTACCCAGCCGGGAGAGCGCGTTCACCCCGAAGTGCAGGCTGCCATGACGGAGGTGGGCATCGACCTGTCGGGCGCCAAGCCTCAGCGCCTCACCGATGAGCTGGCCCAGGGCGCTCAGTGGCTCATCACCATGGGCTGTGGCGATGCCTGCCCGTACGTGCCGGGGCTGAAGCGCGGCGACTGGCCTCTGGAAGACCCGAAGGGCAAGTCGGTGGAGCGCGTGCGCGAGATTCGCGACGACGTGCGCGCCCGGGTGGTTGAACTCCTGACCAGCGAAGGGTGGACGCGATGATGCCCACCCTTCGGCCCGCCCGCCCCGCCGACCTCGGCGCAGTTGAAGCACTCCTCGCTGGCGCAGACCTGCCCCGACAAGGAGTGGCCGACCACCTGCCTTACTTCCTCGTGGCAGAGAGCGAAGGCACGCTCGTGGCTGCAGCAGGGTTGGAGCTGTACGGGACGTGCGCCCTCCTTCGCTCCGTTGTCGTGAACGAGAACCAGAAGGGGAAGGGCGTGGGGGCAGAGTTGGTCCAACGGCTCGTTGAGCGAGCCGGCGCAGATGGGCTCGAGGCCTTGTTCCTCCTCACCACCACTGCTGCGGACTACTTCCCGCGCTTCGGCTTTGTCCGCATCGACCGCGCTGCCCTCCCCCAGAGTTGCATGCCTCCGAGGAACTCCGTGGAGCATGCCCTGCGAGCGCGGTCGTGATGTGCCGCGTCATGGGGCGCCAGCCTTCGCCCTTTGTATCAGGGAAGTAGTCGGCTCGGCGGACGCACCGAGCTGACGATGCCCTGCGCGCGCATCGCTCGCTCGCCTTGACGCACTGCTTGGCGTGGCTTTGACGCACCGATGATGCAGCGGGCGAATTTCGGGTGGGCACAACGAGCCGAGGCAGTCAGTGCTTGTGGCGGTGGTGCTGGTCCGACACGTGCGGATGGTCGTGCGTGAGCGGCACATGCCGGTGGGGATGGCTGTGTGGTTCGGTCACATCAACGCCAGGGGGATGCGAGTGCTGGTGGTGCGTGCCATGGGTGTGCAGGTGCTCGTGCTCCAGTGCAGCGTGCGTGTGCACATGGCCGTGCCGCTCGCGCAGCAGAAGGAAGACGCCCGCGCCCATCAGTGCGCCCGCCAGCAGGTCCAGTGGCTGCATCCGCTCGCCAAGCAGGGGCACCGCTACGAGGGCTCCCACGAACGGAGCCGTAGCGAAGTAGGCGGCTTCGCGGGCCGCGCCCAGCAGGCGGAGGGCATAGGCATCCAGGACGATGGACAGCCCGTAGCTGGCGAAGCCGAGCAGCAGGGCCGCGCTCAAGATGTGCAAGGAGGGGAAGGGCTGCCCGGTGAGCCAGGCCAGTACGAGGGTGCACGTGCCGGAGCCGAGCGCTTTGATGCGCACAAGTGCGAGCGGGTCCTTGAGGGAGAGTCGCTGCGTGAGGTTGTTGTCCACGGCCCACGCCAGGCACGCGCCGGCCAGGGCCAGCACGCCGAGCACGTCCCCGTGCAACTCGCCCTGCTGGAAGCCGAGAACCGCGGCGCCCGCCATGATGAACCCAGCGGCGAAGGCGCCCGCCCGGCCCAGATGTTCGCCGAACACGAGCAGCGCCAGGAGGATGGTGAAGGGGCCCTCCAGGTTGAGGAGCAGTGAGGCTGCCACTCCGGAGAGCCGCTGCAGGCCCATCAGCATCAGCACCGGGCCAAGCACCCCGCCGCAGAGAATGACCCCCAGCAGCGGGGCGCCGTCGTTGCGCCCCAGGCGTGCCTCGCGGCTGGGGGCTCCCACCGGACGCAGTCGGCGCAGCGCTTCCAGACAGGCCATCCCCAGCCCGCCTCCCAGGTAGAGGAGCGAGGCCAACACCAGAGGAGTGCTGGAGGGCAGCAGCAGCTTCGCCACGGGCGCGCTGACCCCGAAGAGGGCCGCGGCGGACAGTCCAAGCACCGCGCCCTTCACACGTGGAGACACCGTCACGCTTCCTCCTCTCGAATCATGCCTGCGCCTGGACTGTTGGTAGGTACTATTGACGATAGTAGATGGCTGAGGATAGAACCGTCTTCGTGAAGAAGCGCACCTGGGAGCCGCTGGGCACGTTGGAAGCGGCCGTGATGAAGGTCGTCTGGACGCAGGCGCCCGTTACAGCCCGAGAGGTTTGCGACCGGATGACTGGCCGCGAGGAGCGGGCATACACGACCATCATGACGACGATGGACCGGTTGCACCGCAAGAGCCTGCTGGTGCGCGAGAAGGACGGCCTAGCCTGGCGCTACAACCCGGCCCTCTCCCAGCCTGAGTTTGAGAAGGCGCTGGCGGACGGGCTCGCGGCCGACATTCTCCAGTCGCATGGCGATGCGGCGCTGGCCGCGTTCGTGGACGCCGCGGCTGAGGTGGACGAATCGCTGCTCGACAGGCTCTCTCAGCTCATCGCCGAGCGGCGCAGAGGGCACAAGTGATAGCGGCCCTGGCGTTCCTCCTGGAGTGTGCAGCCGTGGCCGCTGCCACCGGAGTGCTGGCCTCGCTTCTGGTGGGAGTCGCCACCCTGTTGCCGTGGCCCGCGTCACGGATGCGCCCGGCGCTCCGTGCAGATGCGGCCTTTGTCGTGGGCACCCTCCCCGCAGTGGTGGCGCTGGCGGTGGTGTCCGCCGCTGCCGCGCCGTCCCTGTCCGCAATGCTGGGCTGGAGCCATGACCATTGTGGCAGTCATGGGCACCATCTCCATCTGTGCATCCTGCACTCGTCGGGGTTGAGGCCGGTGCTCGCGGTGGTGGGGGCGTTGGCGCTCGCCGTGTTCGTCTTCCGCGCGGGTGCGCTGCTGTGGCGCGTGCGGCATACGAGGGCCCGGCTGGCCGCGCTGGAAACGTTGGGCTCCGCTCGCCCAGGTGTGTTCCCAGTGGTGGCCGTTCCGGGAGCGCCGCGGCTTTGCCATGCCGCTGGGGTGTTCCACCGGCGAATCCTCCTGTCCGCCAGCTTGGAAGGAGCCCTGGACCCTCAGGAGCTGCGCGGAGCGCTAGCCCATGAGGAGGCGCACCTGCGACGCAGAGACCCCCTGGCGGCATTGCTGCTCGCTGTCTCGGGCCTCTTTGTGCCTCCGCCCTTGGCGCGCGTCTTCCTCTCTGCCTACCAGACGGCGGCCGAGGAGGCCTGCGACGCGGAAGCGGTGCGCATCGTCGGTGACGGGACGGTGGTGGCGGGGGCGCTGGTGAAGATGGCGGCTCTGCAGCGGAGGGCGCGCGACGTGGCTGGCGTGCCTGCTTTCGGCAAACTGGCGCTCGAGCAGCGGGTGCGACGCCTCTTGGACGAGGACGCACCGCCCTCGCTCCCCTCGCGCGCGCTCCTGTTCGCGGTGGGCGCTGCGTCTGGGGTGCTGACTCTCGCGCTGCTCCACGCGGCCTTCCTCCACCATGCGGTAGAGACCGCCCTTCACATCCTCTCCTGAACGATGGCCATGCTCATGCGCGCGCCTTGCTGTTCTTCGTCCTCACCTACTATCGCAAGTAGTATCTTGCTGGTGCTGATGGCCGGTGGTGCGGCGGCCCAGTCGCCGCTCACTGAGTCGCGGTACGTGGAGCAGGTGGTCGCCGCGAGCCTGGAGGCGCGTGTCGCCGACGCGGAGGCAGCGGTAGGACGGGCTGCGGCTGTGGGGGCCGGACGTTGGCCCAATCCGACACTGGAGTGGCAGCGTGAGAAGGCCACCTCCGGCGTGGCGGATGGGGCGAGCCAGGACATCGTGGGCGTTTCCATTCCCCTGGTGCTCTCTGGCCGTCTGGCCCTGGAGTCAGAGGCCGCTGGGCGCAGTGCCCAGGCCGTGGAGGCAAACCTTGCGCGGGCTCGGGGAGAACTGCGCCACGAGGCAGCCCGTTCCTTCGCCACGGCCCTGGCTGCACAGGAGCGACGGGCCATTTTCGAGGAGTCCTTGTCCGCCTTGCGGCGCCTGGCGGAAGCCATCGCTACGAGAGAGCGCGCGGGCGACGCCGCGGGCTATGACCGACTGCGCATCGACACGGAGACCGCCGCAGTGGAGGACGGGTTGAGTGGCGCTGTTCTCGAAGAGCGTCGGGCGCGGGCCGAGGTGCTGCGCTTGTTGGGGCCCGGGGTGAGTGTGCTGCCTCCGCTCGAGGGTCCCCTGGCTCCGGAACGCTCGCTGCCCGCCTCGAGCCAACTGCAGGCTGAATTGGAGGCCCGCCGTGCAGATGCGCGTGCGCTGGAGCTGGAGGCGCAAGGCGCGAAGTTGGCCCGCCAGGCGGCATCGCGTGGGTGGATTCCGGACCCTACGGTGAACGCTGGCATTCAACTCCTCGACGTGGGCCTGCCCGGGGCAGGAGGAGGGTACGTGGTGGGGCTCGCCATCCCGCTGCCCTTCTTCGAGCGGAGACAGGGGCAGGAGGCCCAAGCAGAAGCACGACAGCGGCTCTCCGAGGCCCGCCGCGCCGCGCTGCTGCACACCGCGCATTCCCGCCTCACCACGGTGTTGGAGGAGGTGGCGGGCCGGCGGGAGCGGCGCGTGAGGCAGCGCCAGGGCGTGCTCACCCGCGCGGAGGAACTGCGCCGCATCGCCCAGGTGGCCTACCGGGGTGGAAGCGCGGACCTCCTTGTCCTGGTGGATGCCGAGCGGACTGCCCGCGAGGCGCAGCTGACGGCAGTGGACCTGTCCCTCGGCGTCGCTGAGGGCGAAGCAGACCTCTTCCTTCTCTTGGGTGCCTGGGACGGCGCCGAACTTCGGAGTGTCCAGCCATGAGTCGCCTGCATCTTCTCTCCCTGGTCCTCGCGTCTGTCCTCGCGGTGTCCTGCAAGGAGCACGGTCATGACCACGAGGGGGAGGCCGCCCACGGCCACGACGAGGGTGGCGCGCATGGTGCCGCGGAGGCGGAGCGTCCGGACCTCTCCGTGACTGCCTATCAGGACGGCCTGGAGCTGTTCATGGAATACCCGGCGCTGGTGGTGGGGCAGCCTTCCGCGCTGGTGGCTCACTTCACAGACGCACGCGCCCCTGACGGCTTCAAGGTGGTGACGAAGGGGAAGGTGACGGCCGCCCTCCGCTACGCCGATGGCACCGAGGAGCGCTTCGTTGCCGAGAAGCTGTTGCGTGACGGCATCTTCAAGCCAGAGGTGCGTCCCACGAAATCAGGCCAAGCCACGCTCACCCTGCGGCTGGAGGGAGAGCAAGTCGCCGGGACGGTGGGGGCAGGCAAGGTGACGGTGTACCCCACCGTGGCCGCAGCCGTGTCTGCCGCTCCTCCCGAAGCGGTTGGTGAGTCTTCGGTTCCATTCCTCAAAGAGCAGCAGTGGAAGACGCAATATGCCACGGCGCCCGCTGAGGTGCGCGTCCTCCAGGGAGGCGTGCGCGCAAACGGCGAGTTGAAGCCGGTGGCGGGCCAGGCCGCGGAGCTGTCCGCGCCTGTAGCCGGGCGCATCCCCGTGGGCGGGCCGGTGCCGCACCTGGGGCAGGTGGTGAAGAAGGGCGAGGTGCTGGTGCGGGTGGTCCCCACCACGGTGGCAGGAGCGATGGACCTGGCTACCGTGGAGATGGAGGCCGCGCGGGCCCGGGCCGAGCAGGGGTTGGCGGAGCGCGAGGTGGCTCGGGCCGAGGAGATGTTCTCGGCGAAGGCGATCCCCGAGAAGCAGCTCGATGCTGCCCGGGTGGCGCGGGAAATGGCGATTGCGCGGGTGTCCGCGACAGAGCGCCAGCTCACCCTGTACCGCAGCACGCAGAGCGGGTCGGGCGGTGGGGTGGGCGGAGCCGCCTTCGAGTTGCGCTCTCCGTTGGACGGAGTGGTGTCCTTCGCGGAGGTGATGCCAGGCGCGGTGGTGGTCGCGGGGACGCGGCTCGTGTCCGTCATCAACCCCTCGCGACTGTGGCTGGAGGCGAAGGTGTACGAGGCGGACGCGCCGAAGGTGGAGCGCTCGCCCGGCGCGGCCTTCACGGTGGCGGGCTTCACGCGCGAGTTCACCGTGGATGAGAAGTCAGGCCGCCGCGTGGCGGTGGGTAGCGTCGTGGACTCGGCTACGCGCACAGTGCCCGTGCTCTTCGAGCTGCCCAACCCGGATGGCGCCCTCAAGCCGGGCATGTTCGCCAAGGTGACGCTCTTCACGGGCGAGACGGTGCGCGCGCTGGCCGTGCCGGAGGCAGCGGTGGTGGACGACAACGGGCGTCCCACTGTCTTCGTCATGGAGGGTGGTGAGTCCTTCTTCAAGCGCGTCATCCGCCCTGGAGTGCGCTCCGGCGGTTGGGTGCAGGTGCTGGACGGAGTCAAAGAGGGCGAGCGCGTCGTCTCGCGTGGCGCCTACGAGCTCAAGCTGTCTACCGCCACCGGGGCCATCCCGGAGCATGGCCACCAGCACTAAAGGCACGACGACGATGAATCGCCTCATTCGCTGGGCCATCGACAATCGATTGCTGGTGGTTGCCGCTTCCGTACTGCTGCTGGTGCTGGGCTTTCAGGTAGCCCGGAGCATGCCGGTGGACGTCTTCCCAGACCTCACTGCACCTACCGTGACTGTCCTCACCGAGGCCCATGGCCTGGCGCCCGAGGAGGTGGAGACGCTCGTCACGTTCCCCATCGAGACGGCCGTCAACGGCGCCACGGGTGTGCGCCGGGTGCGCTCGGCCTCGGGCGTGGGCATCTCCATCGTCTGGGTGGAGTTCGAGTGGGGGACGGACATCTACACGGCCCGGCAGGTGGTGAACGAGAAGCTCCAACTCGTCGCCGCGCAGCTCCCGCCGGACGTGCCCCCGCCCTCCATGGCGCCCATCTCCTCCGTCATGGGGGAAATCCTCTTCCTCTCCGTCTCCTGGCAGAAGGACGCGCTGGCGGCGGACGCGGCGGGCCGCGAGGCGCAGATGATGGAAGCGCGAGGGGCGGCGGATTGGGTGCTGCGCAAGCGCCTGCTGTCCGTTCCGGGCGTCTCCCAGGTGGTGCCGATTGGTGGGGTGGTGAAGCAGTACCAGGTCCTGCTGCGCCCGGAGGCATTGCAATCGCTCAATGTCTCCTTCGAGCAGGTGGCCACCGCCCTGCGCACGACGAACCACAACGCCTCCGGCGGCTTCTACGTGCAAGGCGGGCAGGAATACCTGCTGCGAGCCGTGGGGCGCGCCAAGGGTGTCGAGGACCTGGCGGGCACGGTTGTCACCGTCCGTGGGGGTGTGCCTATCACCGTGGGGCAGGTTGCCAACGTTCAAGTAGGGCCTCGCCTCAAGCGCGGGGAGGGCAGTGCCAACGCAGAGCCCGCCGTCATCCTCGCGGTGATGAAGCAGCCGGATGCCAATACGCTGGAGCTGACGGAGCGGCTGGACGCGGCGTTGGACGAGGTGCAGGCCACGTTGCCGCAGGGCATGGTGGTGGGCCGCAACATCTTCCGCCAGTCGGACTTCATCTCCGTTGCGGTGCGCAATGTGTCCGTGGCGCTGCGAGACGGGGCCATTCTCGTCGCGCTCATCCTGCTCGTCTTCCTGATGAACGCGCGGGCGACGTTCATCTCCCTCACCGCCATCCCCCTGTCACTGGTCGCCGCGGTGCTGGCGCTCAAGGTCATGGGTGTGACGCTCAACACCATGACGATTGGCGGCCTCACCATCGCCATCGGCGCTTTGGTGGACGACGCCATCATCGACGTGGAGAACGTCTTCCGGCGCCTGCGGGAGAATGCTCACCTGCCAGAAGGTCAGCGCCGTCCCGCCCTGGAGGTCATCTATCGGGCCTCGGTGGAAGTACGCCAGGCCATCGTCTTCGCCACCCTCATCATCATCCTCGTCTTCCTGCCGCTCTTCTTCCTGTCGGGACTCGAGGGGCGGATGCTGGCGCCGCTGGGCCTGGCGTACATCGTGGCCATCGCCGCTTCGCTGGTGGTGGCGGTAACGCTGACGCCCGCGCTGTGTGCGTACCTGCTGCCCAAGGCCAAGGCACTGGGCGCGGATGAGGGGCCGGTTCTGCGCTGGCTGAAGGAGCGCTATCGGCCGGTGCTGCTGTGGGCACTCTCACGGCCTCGCGCCATCCTCGCCGGGGCAGCGCTGGCGCTGCTTGCCACGCTGGCCGTTGTCCCGTTCCTCGGACGCTCCTTCCTCCCCGAGTTCAACGAGGGCACCCTCACGCTGAATGTCGTCACGCTGCCGGGTACGTCGCTGGAGGAGTCGGACAAACTGGGCCGACGGGTGGAGGAAGTGCTGCTGTCCTTTCCCGAGGTGGCATCTACCTCCAGGCGTACCGGCCGCGCTGAGCTGGACGAGCACGCGCAGGACGTCAACGCCGCTGAACTGGACGTAGGGCTGGACCTCTCGAAGGGAGAGCGGAGCAAGGAAGCGGTGCTGGAGGCGATGCGCAAGGCCCTGGCCCAGGTGCCCGGTGTCATCGTCACCATCGGCCAGCCACTGAGCCACCGCATCGACCACATGCTGTCGGGCACGCGGGCCAACATCGCATTGAAAATCTATGGCGATGACTTGGACCGACTGCGCACGCTGGCGGAGCAGGTGAAGAAGGTGGCCGAGGGCACCCCTGGCGCGGTGGACGTGGCGATTGAGCAGCAGGTGGACATCCCCGAGCTGGAGATTCGCATGGACCGGGATGCGGTCGCTCGCTACGGGCTCACCGCGGGCGAGGTGGCCGAGTCGGTGGAGCGGACCTTTGCCGGGGAGACAGTGGGCACCGTGCTGGAGGGACAGCGGGTGGTGGAAATCGCCGTGCGTTTGGATGACGCCTCGCGTGCGGACCTGGACGCTATCTCCTCCACGCTCATTGACACACCCAGCGGCCAACGCATCCCGTTGAAGATGCTGGCGAGCCTCACGCGCGAGTCAGGTCCCAACACCATCAGCCGCGAAGCCGTGCAGCGGAAGATGGTAGTGCAGGCCAACGTTGCGGGCCGAGACTTGACCTCGGTGGTGGACGAATTGCGGTCCCGCCTCACCCGCGAAGTGCCCATGCCGACTGGCTACTACGTGGACTACGGCGGCCAGTTCGAGAGCGCCGAGGAGGCCTCGCGGACCATTGGTTGGCTGAGCGTAGGGGTGGTGGTTGGCATATTCCTGCTGCTGGTGGTGGCCTTCGGCTCAGTGCGCAACTCGCTGCTCACGCTCATCAACCTCCCGCTGGCGCTCATCGGTGGTGTGGTGGCGGTGGCGCTCACCTCCGGCGTGGTGAGCGTGGCGTCGCTGGTGGGATTCATCACCTTATTTGGCATCGCCACGCGCAACGGCATCCTCATGGTGAGCCACTACGAGCACCTGATGAAGGAGGAAGGGAAGACGCTCGCCGAGGCCGTGGTGCAGGGCTCGCTGGAGCGGCTGGCGCCCGTGGTGATGACGGCACTGTGCGCGGGGCTGGCCCTGGTGCCGCTCGTCATCGCGGGTAACGAGCCGGGCAATGAGATTCAGGCGCCCATGGGCGTGGTCATCCTCGGGGGACTGCTGTCCTCCACCTTCCTCAACATGCTGGTGGTGCCAGTCCTCTTCCGGCGCTTCGGCCGGCCGCCCGCGCTCCCTGCCGCCTCAGAGCCCGTGGGGGGGTGAGCGGGTGCGGTTCGGTTGGCAGGCTTGGGGCTGTGGCCTGGTCCCATGGGCGAGGACGCGGACTTCAACGCTGCTTCGAATTCGCTCGGGCGGGGTGAGGGCCGGTGCCCCACCCTCAAGGCTGTTTGCAGTGCGCTTGGTGATTCCGGCGCCACCGCGCTTGCAGAGGAACTCGCTGGCCCCTTGCGCGCCTCGCTCACTCGCATTGACGCGGTGCCGAAGGTGGCTATGCCGCGCTCTTGACGCAGCGATTGAATGGGGGGAGGGACGGTCGGCCCCCTCATGGTCTGTTGCGAGGTTCGGCCCAGGTTTCGAAGTCGCGAGCGCCAGATAGACGCAGGCCTCAGTGTCCTGAGTGCTCGTGGCTTTCACCTTGCGCCGGCGGAGTGGGGGCTGGCTCGGCTCTCTTGGTATCGCCCTTCTGCTTTTCAGGGCCATTGGCGTGCGGCTTGCCGAACTTCACCAACTGCGCATGCACCTGTCCGTTGTTCATCTTCATGCCGTGGACGACGACGCGCTCACCTGCCTTGAGGTCGGCAGCGGTGACTGCCACGCCGCTCTTCTCGTAACGAGTGTTGGGGTCCGTCATCACCTCCTGCTGCTTCCCGTCGCTCGTTTCCACTACGAGAGTGTTCTGCTTCACCTCCTTCACTGTTCCCATGACGTGCGCCCCGTCCTTGCCGTGGGCGAGTGCTATGGCCGGCATCAGCAGGGCGAGGCTCAGTACGGTGAGGACGGTGAGGGGAGGACGATGGAGTTTAGTTCTCATGGCATTGCTCTCCTTGCGTAGTTGGGCGCTACTCCGCGTCGAGGAACTCGTCCTCCATGCGCTTCTCGTTGAACTCGTGCTGGGACTGGGGCATGGCGGCCTTTATTTCGTCGAACTCTTCCGGGCTGAGGCGCGGCAACGTGCGGATGAGCCGACGAGAGCCCAGCTGTCGTTGTTGCCCACTTCGTCGTGGGCTTGCCCCCAGGCGGGCATACCCGTCAGGCGGATGCCGTTTTGGATGATCCAGTACAACTCGCCATCGCTCAGGTCTTGGGTCGGGGCCGCGCGCATGTCGGGGGCGCGTGGATAGAGCCCCTGCCCGATGGGGGTCTGTCCGCTGCCGTCCGCCGCGTGGCAGATGGCGCAGTGGTCACCCCAATGAGCACGTGCGTCGGCGAGCGCCTGCCACGGGACGGGAACGAGTGGATTGTTCACCTCCCGTGCGCCGGCAGGCATGCTGAGGCTCCGTGCCGCACGTGCCACCTTTGTTTCGAGCGCCGAGGGTTCGTCTCGGGCCGAGAAGCCGCGTCGCGCCATGGCCAGCCCATACACCCCGCCACCCACGCCCAGGGCGAGCGCCAGAGCGCCTATCACGGCCAGTCCTCCCACCACGTTGCGGCGCATGCTCACGGTAGCTTCTCCTCCTGAAGCTGGCGGGGGCGGTGGTCAGAGGTCGAGCCGCCTGAGCCGCAGGGCATTGGTGATGACGGAGACGGACGAGATGCTCATCGCCGCGCTGGCAATCATGGGGCTCAGCAGCAGACCGAAGAACGGGTAGAGGACCCCAGCGGCGATGGGGACGCCGAGCACGTTGTAGATGAACGCGAAGAAGAGGTTCTGGCGGATGTTGTGCACGGTACCGCGGCTGAGGTGCCGGGCGCGGACGATGCCGCGGAGGTCACCCTTCACCAGCGTGACAGCAGCGCTCTCCATCGCGATATCGGTGCCCGTGCCCATCGCGATGCCCACGTTGGCCTGGGCGAGCGCGGGCGCGTCATTTACGCCGTCTCCGGCCATGGCCACCACCTGCCCCTCGGCCTGCAGGCGCTTCACCAACGCGTTCTTTTCCTCGGGGCGCACCTCGGCATGAACTTCGTCAATGCCCAGGCGGTGGGCCACCGCTTCCGCCGTCGTCCGGCTGTCGCCGGTAAGCATCACGAGGCGCAGCCCGTCGGCCCGCAGCTGCTGTATGGCCTCGGGCGTGGTGGCCTTCACCGGGTCGGTCACGCCCAATAGCCCCGCAGGCTTGCCATCCACGGCGACGAACATCACCGTCTGGCCCTCCCGCCGCATGGACTCCGCCTTCTGCACGAGTCGCTCGGCGTCGATGCCGAGCCCCGCGAGGAGCCTGGCATTCCCCAGCGCCACCTGTGCACCGCCCACGTGGCCTGTCACTCCTTGGCCCGTCACGGACTTGAAGCCGGTGGCCTCCGTGAGGACGGCACCGCGCTCCTGTGCGCCTTTCACGATGGCGGACGCGAGCGGGTGCTCGCTCCCGCGCTCGATGCTGCCGGCCACGTGAAGCAGCCGCGCCTCGTCGAAGCCGGGGGCCGGCACCACCGTGGCGAGGCTTGGCCTGCCCTCCGTGAGCGTGCCCGTCTTGTCGACGATGAGAGTGTCCACCTTCGCCAACTCCTCGAGTGCCGACGCGTCTCGGATGAGGACGCCGACCTGCGCGCCGCGACCCATGCCCACCACAATGGAGATGGGCGTGGCCAGGCCCAGGGCGCACGGGCACGCGATGATGAGGACGGCCACCGCGTTGACCAGCGCGTGGGCGAGGCGGGGCTCCGGCCCCCACAGCCCCCAGACGAACGCCGTCAGGACGGCGATTCCCACCACTGCGGGCACGAACCAGCCGGAGACGGTGTCTGCGATGCGCTGGATAGGGGCCCGGCTGCGCTGGGCTTCGGCCACCCGCTGCACGATTTGTGAGAGGAGGGTGTCGCGGCCGACGCGCTCCGCCCGCATCACGAAGCTGCCCGTGCCATTGACAGTCGAGCCCGTCACCCGGCTATTGGGCGCCTTCTCGGAGGGAATGGGCTCACCCGTCACCATGGACTCGTCCACGGCGCTCTCGCCCTCCAGGACGATGCCATCCACGGGCACCTTCTCACCAGGGCGGACCCGGAGGCGGTCACCCACGTGGACCCGCTCCAGCGGCACGTCCTCTTCGCGCCCGTCCTCGCGCAGCAGCCGTGCCGTCTTCGGAGCCAGCCCGAGGAGCGCCTTCAAGGCTCCCGAGGTGGCATGACGAGCCCGGAGTTCCAGCACTTGGCCCAGCAGCACCAGAGTGGTGATGACCGCTGCGGCTTCAAAGTACACGGGCACGTGGCCCCCGTGGCCGATGAAGGAATGGGGCAGGAGGCCGGGGAAGAGGGTGGCGAAGACGCTGAAGCCGTAGGCCGCGCCCGTTCCCAGTGCAATCAGCGTGAACATGTTGAGGTGCCGGTTGCGTACCGACGCCCAACCCCGCTGAAAGAAGGGGAAGCCGCCCCACAGCACAACGGGCGTCGCCAGGGCGAGCTGCACCCAGGCCATGAGCGGCCCTGGAACGAGGCGCTGCACGGGCTGCCCGGGAATCATCTCGGACATACCCAGCACGAACAGGGGGAGCGAGAGGGCAAGGCTCACCCAGAAGCGCCGCCGCATATCGAGGTACTCCGGGTCCGGCGCTTCCTCAAGGGTGACAGTCCGTGGCTCAAGCGCCATGCCGCAAATGGGACACGTCCCGGGCTCGGGCCGAACAATCTCAGGGTGCATCGGGCAGACGTACTCGGTGCGTGTCTGGACGGCTGGCTGCTCGGGCTCCAGGGCCATTCCACACTTCGGACAGGTGCCCGGGTGGTCCTGCCGCACCTCCGGGTCCATCGGGCAGATGTACGCGGTGCCAGCAGGGGCAGGTGCCGGTGGCGGCTGGGTCTCGGGGGAGAGGTACTTCTGCGGCTCCGCCTTGAACTTCTCGCGGCACTTCGGGTTGCAGAAGAAGTAGGTGTGCCCCTCGTGCACGTGGCTACCGCCCTTCGCGGCATGGGGGTCCACGAACATCCCGCAGACGGGGTCCTTCACTTTGTCCTCCGGCAGGTGCGGAGGGTGGTGCCCGGCGTGGACATCTGGGGGGTGATGCGTCGTCATCGTCGCGCTTCCTTTCACCGGTGCTCACGAAGCACCCCATCCCCTCTTACAGTTCCGGGTGAATCTGGAGGCGGCCCACGGCTGCCCGCCCGCTTCGGAGGGATGCTCTCGATGAGGAGGCCTCCCCATCCCGGTAACAAGCAACCCGGAGGCCAGCCATGCCTGAGAGGTAAGTCCGCAATTCTGCTCAGGCGTACGCTTTCGCGGCGTAACCGGTGCTGTTACACCCTGATGAGGTCGGTCACACCCGGTTTGCGAACCCCGCGGGCGCGCTGGAACATGAGGGCATGTCCGAACCGCTCCGTTCCCTCATCTCTCGGTGGCGCGAAGACCCGGGCGGAACCTACCGCTCCTGGTTCCTCTGGGAGGAGCGCCTGAAGAACTTCCGCTCCATCCGCCGCGGCCTGGCCACGGTGGTGGAGGAGATCGAGAAGGGCACCTTCGGCAACGTGTACAAGGGCTCGTCCCTGGAGACCGTGGTGGGCTCGGTGTCCGAGCAGCGGCAGATCTTCAAGGGCGCGGACCACGCCTTTCTGTGGAAGCCCAAGCTGCGCATCCCGGACATCTACGAGTCCCCGGAGAACCAGCGCGCCTTCGGCCGCTTCCTGTCCGCGTGTGCCTGCTGTGGTGACGGTGAGGGGCTCGTGGCGGCCATCCGCGCCCTCGATGAGCGGAAAATCAAGGGGCTCGGGCCCGCCGCGGCGAACCTGCTCTACTTCCTGCATCCCACGCTGATGCCGCCGTTCAACACGGCCATCGTGAACGGCTACAACGCGCTCACCGGTGCGAAGGTGAAGCTGGGCAAGTGGGAGGAGTACCTCGCCATGCGCGAGGGCGTCCTCCGGCTCAATGCGACCCACCGCGAGTTGCTCTCCAATGACCTGGGCGCCGTGGGCGGGCTGCTCTTCGACATCGGCAGTGGCCGGTATGCGCCACCGCCCGGGGAGGAGGACGTCGAGGCGCGAGCTGCCTGGGAGGCGGACCTGGCCAAGGTGCGGACCGAGGCAGCGGGGGCACGCAAGGCCCGCGAGGCTGCCGAGGCCGAGGACCTCACCCACACCGAGGTCCAGGGCTGGCTGAGAGACCTGGGCGCCGCACTCGGTTACGACGTGTGGGTGGCCGCCAATGACCGCGGACGCCGCTGCGGCACGGGCCTGCTCGGAGATGGGTGCCTCGCGGAGCTGCCGTCAGTCGTGGCGACGGCACCAGGGGGCGAAGCGGTCCGTCTCATCGACGTGCTCTGGCTGGAGAAGGGACGCGCCGCGGTGGCCGCGGCGTTCGAGGTGGAGCACACGACGTCCATCTACTCCGGCATCGTGCGGCTGCTAGACTTGGCGCTGGGGGCCCCGGGCTCCGCCACGAGGGGCCTGTTCCTCGTCGCGCCAGACGGCCGCGAGGAGGATGTCCGGCAGCAACTCGCGCGCCCAGCCTTCCGCCGAGTCGCGGACCTCGACGTGCGCTACCTTCCCTACGGTGAGCTGGAGCGCCACCGCGAGGCGATGGGCCGCTTCGGGCAGGGGCTCAAGGCCGTGCAGGCGGTGGCTCGCCGCCTCCATCCGTGAGCGTGCCTCTCAGGAACACTACATTCCAGACCGAGACAGCACGCTGTCGTCAGCGCTGCTACTGACCGGGCGAGGCCGGTTGGCCCTGCTGCTGGGTGCCGCTTCCGCTCATGCAGCGCTGCATCCCCTGCGCCATGCGCTGAACTTCCTCGACTTGGCCGGCGTTCTTTGCGGTGAGCCGCAGAATGGCCCCTGTCGGCGTCTGCTCCACCTTCACGTCCGCCATTCCGCGCATGGAGCAGTTCATTCCCGCGCCGCCCATGCCCTGGCCCATCATGCCGCCACCCATCATTCCGCCGCCCATCATTTCGCAGGGACAGCCGGATTGCTGCTGCGCGGATGCGTCCGTCTGGCGCTCCGCCTTCGGCGCCTGACTGGTGCCTTGGGCTCCAGCGAGTGGTCCGAAGAGCAGTCCCGTGGTGATGAGCAGGCTGTACCCAAAATTCCTCATGGCATTTCCTCCCTGACTCGAGCTTCCCCAAAGAAAAGCTGCTGCCGGAGCTGGAGGATGGCTTGGCCGAGCCAAAGTGGGATGGCGGTGTAAGCGGTGGCTTGCCGCCTACAACCCTGAGCACGCCCGGCTCTCCTATGGCTGACTGCCGTACCACGCCTTACGCCACTCAATCAGCTGGCCGACCTCCTCCGCCTGCGCGTCGATGATTCTCCGGGACATGGCGCGGATCTCCGCGATGCTGCTCCGCTGGAGCGCGACAGTCGCCATCTGAATGGCGCCCGCGTGGTGAGGCATCATCGAGTCGATGAACGCCTTGTCGACGTCCGGCTTCTGCGCAAGCTCGTCGGGCATCAGCATGCCGCTGTTCTGCATCTCGGACTCGCTCATCATGGTCGGCACGTCCGAGGAGCCGAAATGGGCCTGCTTGAGGGCCTTCAGTTCGTCAATCTCCTGCCGCTGATCCTGGATCATCTTCGTCGCCAGTGCCCGAAGCTCCTGGCGCGTCCCGCGCTGCTCCTCGACCATGGCCATCTCGGTGGCCATCTGGTGGTGCGCGGCCATCATGTCGATGAACCGCTCGTCGGAGTAGTTGCCGTCCACGACGAGCTGTTCGGGGGCGACGTCATCGCCCATGGACATGCCATGGGAACTCGACTCGTCGTCTCCGCAGCCTGCCACCACCATGAGCAATACGACCGTCAGTGCGCGGCACAGCATAGGGGAACTCATATGTTCGCAACCTCCACGCTCGACGCCCTGTACGCCTCGCCGAGCCGAGGCACTAGGAACGCTCGCAGGACCAGAAACTGAGCACGGAGCAGTTCCTTGTCAGCTGTGAGCGGCGAGGTTACAGGCTTGGCCCGCGAGGCTTACTTGTGCGGTTTGGCGAGCCAACGCGCACTGCGACTTCAGGCCAGGGCTGCTGTTGGAAGAAATCAGTTCTTGCGGAAGACGAGACCGTTGGGCTTGGTGCCCACAGTGAGCGTCTTCCGAATGGTACGGGTCGCAACCTCCACGACGCTCAGCGTCCCCGCTGCCTGGTTGGTGACGAAGGCGGTGGCACCGTCGGCGGAGAAGGTGATGCCATGAGCGCCGGCACCTGTGGCGAGTTCCCCCTGGCGCGTCGTGGTTCCCGCCGCGAAGAAGATGAGCTTGCCATTGTCAGTGTCCGTCACCCAGAGGTCGCCGTTGGGGGCCGTGGCGGCCATGGCCGGCGTGAAGCCCAATCCGTAGGTGCGCGCGACCTCCAGCGTCCCGGAGTTGATAGCGGTCAGGCTCTTCCCGTCCTCGTTGTCCACGTACATGAGGCCGTCGTTCCCCGGCCAGGCCCCCACGGGGTTGGCACCGACGGGCACTGTCTTCTCCACCGCTTTGGTCACAACGTTGATGACAGTGACGCTGTTGGAGTCACCGTTGGCAACGAAGGCATATCGGCCATCCTGTGAGAACGTCACCTCCGCGGACATGTCCCCCACGGTGACCGTCTGCCTTGGTTCTAGCGTCCGGCTGTCGAGTACGAGGACCGTGCCCGGCTCCGACATCAACGCCGTCCAGACTTCGGTGCCATCTGGCGAGAAGGCGCCGTTGTGGGGCATCGCGTCGAACTGCCGTATGGCCCGGGTCTCGCCCGTCTTCGCGTCCAGGAGGAGGACTTTGCCCGGCATGGTGTGGCCCGCGTGGCCGCCGCCGTGCCCTCCACTCAGGTCCATGCCAGGGACGGCCACCACGAGCGAGGTTCCATCCGGGCTCAGGTTGACGTGGTGCGGATAACTCACATCTTCCAGTTGGAGGGTGCTCGCCACCTCCAACTGCTCCACGTCGATGACGCTGAGAGAGTGGCTCCCGCCATTCACAACGAACACGACGTCCTTCTCGGCGGAGGGGAAGGTGTCCGAGTCGTCGTCACAGCCGATTATGGTCAGTAACGCCAGGGAAGGGAGTGCCCACAGCGTCCGCTTGAGGAGTTCCATCAGTCGAGCCTTTCGGAATGTCCGCGTGAAGAGTCAGACCAGGGGGGACCTAATAGACGTGCTTGCGTGTTTGTGCAACTCGGTTGCATTTAATTTCTGCTGTGGCGTTGCTGGAGGCGAAGCGTTCCTTGGCGTGCGTGAGCTGGACGTTCAATCTGGCTCCTTGAAGTCATCGGAACGCAGGCCATAGCGCTTGAGGAGTCGATGGAGGCTCTCGCGCTCCATGCCCGCCCGTTCCGCGGCTCGAGTCACGTTGCCCCCGAACTCCCTCAGCAGGGCGATGAGATAGTCCCGGGACGCGTGGTCCCGCGCCAGGTCCACCGCCTCACGGAAGGGCATCTTTACCAGCTGGCTCGCGGGCAGTGCCCCCTGGGGCGCCCCCGCGACTTCCGGTGGAAGGTCGCCCTGGCCCAGGCGGGAGCCCGTGGCGATGGCAACCGCGCGTTCGATGGCATTCTCCAACTGGCGCACGTTGCCGGGCCAGCTGTACCCGGTCAGCGCGCGTAGCGCGTCCGGCTCCAAGCCGTCCACCGACTGGTGGTAGGTCTTCGCCGCCTTCTGCACAAAGTGTATCGCCAGCAACGGGATGTCCTCGCGCCGCTCGCGCAGGGGCGGCAGATGTACTGGGAAGACATTGAGCCGGTAGTACAGGTCCTCGCGGAATCGGCCTGCGGCGGCGTCGGCCTTGAGGTCGCGGTGGGTGGCGGTGATGACGCGTGCGTCGATGCGGCGCGCCACCGAGTCACCGACACGTCGGACCTCTTTATCCTGGAGAGTTCGGTTGAGCTTTACTTGGACAGCCAGGGGCAGCTCGCCAATCTCGTCCAGGAAAATGGTCCCCCCCGACGCGGATTCGAAAAGGCCGGGTTTGGTCTCCACCGCGCCGGTGAATGCCCCCCGGGCGTGACCGAACAGCTCGCTCTCGATGAGCTCCGAGGGCAGCGCGCCGCAGTTGACGGCGACGAAGGGCCGGTCTTTCCGCGGGCCGTGGTGGTGGATGGCCCGGGCCACCAACTCCTTGCCCGTTCCCGTCTCTCCGGTGATGAGCACCGTGATGTCCAACTCGGCGGCGCGCTCCAGCAGGCCGTAGAGCGTGCGCATTGGTGGGCTCCTGCCAATGATGTTCTGGAAGCTGTAGATGCCCTCCAACTCGCGCCGCAATGTGGCCGCCTGCTCCTTGAGCCGCTTGCGCTCAAGAGCGCGAGCCACGACCAGGGATGCCTCGTCCGGGTCGAAGGGCTTCGGCAGGTAGTCGTAGGCCCCCTCCTTGATGGCCTCCACTGCCTTGGGGACGGAGGCATACGCCGTCATCATGATGACCTCGGTGGCCGGCGAGTGCTGCTTGACGGCCCTTAGCACCTCGAAGCCGTCTGCCCCCGGCATGCGGATGTCCGTCACTACGAGGTCGAACTCCTGGGTCTGGATGAGAGTGAGCGCACGGCCGCCGTCTTCAGCCGTCCTCACTTGGTAGGCGTCACCCAGAATCCGGGTGAAGAGGTGACGCATGTTCTCTTTGTCGTCGACGACGAGAACGCTCGGTCTGTTCGTCACGGCGTACTCCGGGGGAGATGCAGGGTGAACTCCGCGCCATGTCCGGGGAGATTGCGTGGCTGGATGTGGCCTCCATGGGCCTGGGCGATGGCCTGTGACACGGCCAGCCCCAGCCCGGTGCCTTGAGGTTTGGTGGTGAAGAAGGGCTCGAAGAGCCGCTCGTGCGCTTCGGGAGCAAGGCCTGGTCCGGTGTCGCGGACCGTGAGCGCCACCTCACCTTCGCGCGCATGAATGGCCACCGTCACCTGTCCCGAAGGCCCTGCGGCCTCCACGGCGTTCTTGAGCAGGTTGGTGACCACCTGGCGAAGCCGCTGCGGGTGGCCGGCCACCTGGGCTTCGCCTTCCACCGTCAAGGAGACGTCGGAGAGTTGGGCGGACTCTCGCAGCCGGGAGATGACCTCCTCCACCAGCTCTCGCAGCTCCAGCGTTTCACCCGGAACCTGGAGCGGTCGCGACAGGTCGAGCAGCCCCTCCACGATGTCACGGCAGCGCAGCGTCTCCTCTTCGATGATGCGCAGGTCATCGGCCAGCGCGCCTTCCGCCTTGCGCTGAAGCAGGCGCACGTAGCCCAGGATAACACCCAGGGGGTTGTTGATTTCATGCGCCACGCCCGCTGCCAGGCGGCCAATGCCCGCCAGCCGCTCGCTCTGCACCAGACGCTCCTGGTGCTCACGAAGCGCGGCGGTCATCCGGTTGAATTGCTGTGCCAGTCTTCCGAACTCGTCCGGGCGGTTCAGCGCGATGCGGGTGGTGAGGTCGCCCGCAGCGATGCGGGCCGCGCCGGCCTCCAATAGGGAGACAGGACGGGCTACCGAACGGCCGATATAGAGGCCCACACCCGCCGCAAGGAGGGCCGCGGCGGCCAGGATCACGACGGTCCATTGGAAGCTGCCGTGTTGGACTGTGCTCGCGTGCTCCTCATAATTCCCGATGGCGCGCTCGTAGTGCGAAGCCAGGGTGTCCGCGCTCTCCTGGATGACGCCGACGAGCTCCAGTGCCCGGGAGTGCTCACGGACCGCTGTGGTGCGGTCCCCTTTCAGGACGGCCGGGACGAGTGCCTCCCGGAAGAGCAGGTCCAGTTCCGCAGTGGTGCGACGCATCGTGTCTACCTGGGCTCGCTCCTCGGGGGTGATCGCCTGCGCCTGGACCTGCTCAAGGAGCGCCAGAGCGCGGCGGTGGGCACCGTCGTAGAGCGGCAGGTGGCTGGCATTGCCGAGGATGAGGGTATGGGCCAGGTGAGCGTAGAGGTCTCGCACTGCGGTCGCGAGCGACAACGTGGTGCGCACGGCGGTCTCCTGCCTCCGCACGCTGTGCAGGGCCTCGTGGATCTCCGCCATGCCTTCGAGCGCGGCATAGGCCGCTGCGCCGAAGGCCAGGACGAGGAGCGAGAAGGCGTATAGGAGCCTGCGAGCAGTTCCGGACACAGCGTCCCCCAGCGAACGAAGATGAAAGTTTAGCAATGCGCAGGCCAACACCGCGCTCGCAGCAAGTGCCTGAATTCGTTCCTGACACAGGCCCCGGCCCTGTGGAGAGGGATGTGGGGAGCGTAACTGGGATGGTCACACTGTGACGGGTACAGCGTCAGGCCGCGACCGCTGCGGTTCCAGGGACCTCCGGCTCGGAAGTTGCCGGCCCTGGAACCACCTCGCGGCGCTTCCACAGGAAGTAGACGGCCGGGTAGACGAGCAGTTCCAGCAGGAAGCTGGTGACGAGGCCGCCTACCATGGGCGCTGCGATGCGCTTCATCACGTCCGCGCCCGTGCCAGTGGACCACATGATGGGCAGCAGGCCGAGCATCGCCGCCATGACTGTCATCGCCTTGGGCCGCACGCGCTTCACGGCCCCGTGAATGATGGCCTCCACCAGGTCGCCCTCGGTGCGAAGCATCCCGCGCTTCTTCGCCTCGTCATGTGAGAGGTCGAGGAAGAGGAGCATGAAGGCGCCGGTCTCCGCGTCCAGTCCCATCAGGGCAATCATGCCCACCCACACCGCGATGGAGACGTTGTAGTCGAGCGCCCAGAGCAGCCACACCGCGCCGATGGCCGAGAAGGGCACCGCCAGCATCACCAGGCCCGCCTTGAAGGCTGACTTCGTGTTCATGTACAGCAGCCCGAAAATCAGCACGAGCGTCAGCGGGATGACGAGCTGGAGCCGCTCGCGGACGCGCAGCATGTTCTCGTACTGCCCGCTCCACGTCATGGAGTAGCCCGGGGGCACCTTCACGCTGGCCACCGCCTCCTTGGCGCGCTCCACGAAGCCGCCCACGTCGTACTTGGAGGTATCGAAGTCCACGTAGACGTAGCCGGTGAGCATGCCGTTCTCGTTGCGGATCATCGACGGGCCATGGGCGAGCACCACGTCCGCGATGGCCTCCATGGGGATCTGGCCCTGGCCGCCGGGGAGGGGCAGCAGCACGCGCTTCAATGCCTGGAGGTCCTCGCGGTAGTCCCGCGCGTAGCGCACGTTGATGCCGTAGCGCTCCCGACCCTCCACGGTGGTGGACTGGTTGTCGCCCCCCACCGCGGTCATCACCATCATGTTCGCGTCGTCCACGCTCAGGCCGTAGCGAGCCAGCTCGTCGCGCTTGAGGACGAAGTCCAGGAAGTAGCCGCCCGCCACGCGCTCGGCGAACGCGCTGCGGGTGCCCTCCACCTTCGCTACCGCGGCCTCCGTCTCGCGAGCGATGCGCTCCACGGTGGCCAGGTCGGCGCCCATGATCTTGATGCCCACGGGGGTGCGGATGCCGGTGGTCAGCATGTCCAGCCGGCCCTTGATGGGCATGGTCCACGCGTTGGAGATGCCCGGTAGTTGGAGCGCGGCGTTCATCTCCGACTCCAACTGCGCCTGGGTGATGCGGTCACGCCAGAAGGGACGCAGGACGCTCTTCAGCCACTCGGGAGCCCAATTGCTGTACCAGCGTGGCACCTCGCGCCACTGGGACTCGGGGCGCAGCAGCACCGTCGTCTCCATCATGGTGAAGGGGGCGGGGTCGGTGGAGGTGTTGGCGCGGCCGGCCTTGCCGAAGACGCGCTCCACCTCGGGGAAGCGCATGAGCAGCTTGTCCTGGACTTGCAGCACGCGCTGCGCCTCGGCGACGGACATGCCGGGCTCCACCGCCGAGGGCATGTAGAGGATGGTGCCCTCGTTGAGCGGCGGCATGAACTCGCTGCCCAGGTGCAGGTACACGGGGATGGTGGTGGCGACCAGCAGCACGCTCACGGCGATGGTGGCCTTGGCGTGGCGCACCACGAAGCGGCAGGGGCCCTCGTAGAGCCGGTGCATCAGCCGGCTGATGGGGTGCCGCTCCTCGGAGTAGTACTTGCCCACCAGGGCCGTGGTGGCCACCGACGCCAGGAGCCTCGGGCGGAAGCGGAAGGGCTCCACGCGGGCGAAGAGCATCCGCATCGCGGGGTCGAGCGTAATCGCCAACAGCGCGGCGATGGCCATGGCCAGGTTCTTCGAGTACGCCAGCGGGCGGAAGAGGCGGCCCTCCTGGTCCACCAGCGTGAAGATGGGCATGAAGGCCACGGCGATGACGAGCAGGCTGAAGAAGACGCCCGGCCCCACCTCCATCAGCGCTTCCAGGCGCACCTGGTGAAAGTCGCCCTTTTTCCCGTCCTTAATCCAGTGGTGGATTTTGTTGTACGCGTTCTCCACCTCGACGATGGCGCCGTCCACGAGCACGCCGATGGAGATGGCGATGCCGGCCAGCGACATGAGGTTGGCGTTCTGCCCCATCGCGTACATGGGGATGAACGCCAGCGCTACCGACACGGGAATCGTGACGATGGGTACGAGGGCCGAAGGCGCGTGCCACAGGAAGATGAGGATGATGATGGAGACGATGATGATCTCCTCCACCATCTTGTGCGTCACCGTGTCGATGGCGCGCTCGATGAGGTCCGAGCGGTCATAGGTGGTGACGACCTCCACGCCCTCGGGCAGCGAAGGCTTGAGCTCCTCGAGCTTCGCCTTGATGCGCTCGATGACGTTGAGGGCGTTCTCTCCCTGGCGCATCACCACGATGCCGCCCACTGCATCCCCCTCACCGTCCAGGTCGGCCACGCCACGGCGCAGCTCGGGGCCCAACGCCACGCTGGCCACGTCCTTGATGGTGACGGTGGTGCCGCCCTGGGCCTTGAGGACGAGCTTCTCGATGTCCTCCACGTTCTTCACATAGCCACGGCCCCGGACCATGTACTCGCGCCCGGCCACCTCCACGAGCCGTCCACCCACGTCGTTGTTGCCCTGACGGACGGCGCGCACCACCGCGTCTAGCGACAGCCCGTAACTGGCAAGGGTGTTGGGGTTGACCGTCACCTGGTACTGGCGCACCTGGCCGCCCACGGTGGCCACCTCGGAGACGCCGGGTACGCTTTGAATCTGATACCGCAGGAACCAGTCCTGGTAGGAGCGCAGCTCGTCCAGCCGGTGCTTGCCGCTCTTGTCCACGAGCGCGTACTGGAACACCCAGCCCACGCTGGTGGCGTCCGGGCCCAGCTCCACCTTCACGTCCTGCGGAAGCTGGGGCGTTATCTTCGACAGGTACTCAAGCACCCGCGTGCGTGCCCAGTACATGTCCGTGCCGTCCTCGAAGATGACGTACACGTAGCTGAAGCCGAAGTCGCTGAAGCCGCGCACCGCCTTCACCTTGGGGGCGCCCAGCAGCGCGGTGGTGATGGGGTAGGTGACTTGGTCCTCGATGATGTCGGGGCTGCGGTCCCACCGGCCGTAGACGATGACCTGGGTGTCGGACAGGTCGGGCAGCGCGTCCAGCGGCATGTTCCGCATGGTCCACCAAGCGCCGATGAGCGCCACCACGGTGGCTGCGATGACCAGGTACTTGTTCTCCGCCGAGAAGCGGATGATGGCGCGAATCATGGCTCAGTGACCTTCGTGGCCGGAGGGGGCCGGGGGAGCATTCGCCGGAGGCGAGGAGGGGGGAGGCTCTGCCGTGGCGCTGCCGGATGAAGAGGAGGCCAGCACGGCCAGCGACGCGCGCAGGCGCGACTCGGAGTCGACGAGGAAGTTGGCGCCGGTGACGACCTGGTCGCCGGCCTTCAGGCCCGACGTCACCTCCACGCTCTTTCCATCCGACTCGCCCAGGCGGACCTCGCGGGGCTGAAAGCGCCCGTCGCCGAGCGCCAGGAAGACGACCTGGGTGGTGCCGGTGGGAACGACGGCGTCGGACGGAATCTTCAGCGCGTCCCGCGTCATGCCGCGGAGCACCACTTCACCGAACATCTCGGGGCGCAGGTCGCCGTCAGGGTTGGGGAACTCCAGGCGCACCTTGACGGTGCGCGTGGCCGGCTCCAGCACAGGGTCCAGGAAGGCCACCTTCCCGGCGAATACCCGGTTGGGGAAGGCCTTGAGCTGGAGGTTGGCGGGCATGCCCACCTTTACGTGGCGCAGCTCGCTCTCGTACACGTCCGCGAGGACCCACACGCGCGACAGGTCGACGACCTCATAGGGCGTGGCACCCATCTCCAGGCGCGCTCCCTCCACGACATCCTTCTTGGTGATGACGCCCGAGATGGGCGACACCAGGGTGAGGGTGCGGGTGGCCTCGCCGCGCGGGCGAGCCGCTCCAGGGCGGCCGGCGGCACGTCCCACAGCAGCAGCTTGCGTCGGGCCGCCGCGACCAGCGTGTCGCCGTCCGTGGCCATTCCCTCGGCTTCGCCCAGGGCCTGGCGGGTGCGCAGGGCCAGCAGGTACTCCTCCTGCGCGGCGAGCAACTCGGGACTGTAGAGGGAGAGGAGCGGCTCACCCTGGCGCACGGGCTTGCCGGTGAAGTCCGCGTGCACGCGCTCGACGAAGCCGGCGACCTTCATGTTGACGCGGCGCACGCGGGTTTCGTCCACGGCCACGCGGCCGTTGGTCCGCCAGGTGCCCCCGACCTTGCCCTCCGTCACCGGAGCGGTGCGCAGGCCGATGAGCTGCTGGCGCGAGGCGTCGATGGTGACGGGGGCCAGCCCCTGCACCATTGCGGCTCCCTCGCCTCCGGGAGCAGCCGGCGAAAGCGCCACCAGATCCATGCCGCAGATGGGGCACTTGCCCGGGTGGTCCTGCACGATGCTCGGGTGCATCGGGCACTGGTAGCGAGTGGCGGCTGGCTCGGAGGCGGATGGGGTGGAGCTGGCCGAGGGAGCCGGCGCGAGGGCTTCATGCGCCTCATCCTGGTGGGACAGCAGGTGCACGGCGCCTCCGCCCAGGACGGCGCTGGCCAGCGCCGCGGCGGCGAGCGCGGCGGCTCCGAAGCGGCGGCGCGCGGG
>NZ_JBKGHJ010000079.1:0-22147 GCF_046520365.1 Corallococcus sp. 4LFB | reverse complement strand
CGAAGCCGCCGGAGGGCGCCGCGCCCGCGGAGCCCGCCGCGCCGAAGAAGCGTGGCCGTCCGCCCAAGGCGAAGCCCGCCGAGGACGAGTGAACCGCAGGACTCCACGGCCCTCCGGCTGCCCGCGTCGCGCCGCAAGCGCGCGCCCGGCACCGCGAGGGCCCTCCCGCCGAGGTGACGCCCCGTGATTCGCGTCGTGACGCTGGACCCCTTCGACGACAAGCAGCTCGCCAAGTTCAACCGCACGCTCTACACGGCCTTCGGCGTGGGCAGCGAGCACAGCGGCTCCGCGGAAGTCCCCGCGGGCATGTCCGAGCCCCTGGACGCGGAGAAGCTGCTGGACGAGGTGAAGGGCATCCGGGCCTACAAGGACGACAAGGTGCTGCTGCTCACCTCGCGCAAGCTGAAGGACCGGGACCTGCCCAGCGGCAAGGCGCCCACGTCCGGCTTCGCGAGGTACGGCAAGGACCGGGCGGTGCTCTCCATCGCGCCGTTCAAGGACCTGGAGAAGGACTTCAAGCCCATCGCGCGCCACGCGCTGCACCAGCTGGGCACGCTCTGGGAGCTGCACCACTGCCTGGATCCGCGCTGCTCGATGTACCCGCCCTGGACGCCGTCCTTCAACCAGGGCGACCACATCTTCTGCACCTTCTGCCGCGAAAAGAGCGAGCAGAAGATCCGTCTTGCCAAGTCCTAAGGCCCTGCGCGCCCTGCCCCTGGTGGAACTGGGGGCGCTGCTGCTCGTCGCGCTGCTGTGCCTCGTCTTCCAGCTGAGGCTCCCGGGCCGGCTGCCCACGGACGCGGACGAGCGCGCCATGGCGGACGTGCTGGCCCGCGACGCGCGGCCCGGGGACGCGGTGCTGCTGTTCCCCTGGTGGACCGAGCGTGCCCGCCTCTTCGTGCCCGCTTCCGTGCCCGTGTACGGGTGGCTGGAGTCGGACGGCGCGGACCTGAGCGCGCACCCGCGCATCTGGGTGCTGGGCCAGCCGGAGCTGCCCGCTCGGACCCCGCCGCGTTCGACGCGGCCTTCCTCCCCGGACGCAAGGCGCTGGGCCCGGAGACGCGCCTGGGCCCGCTGTCGCTGCGCCTCTACGAGAACGGCCGCTACCGCCCCCGTCACTGGGTGGCGAGCGAGTCCGCGAGCGCGGCGCGCGTGTACCTGGAGCAGCCGGATGGCTCGCGCCGCGACTGCCCCTTCGACGGGCGGGCGCACCGCTGCCCCGGCCCGCCGCACCTGTACGTCGCGCCGGAGTGGCACGAGGTCTTCTACGAGCCCCGGCACTGCCTGTGGATGCACGCGCCGGGAGGGCCGCGGCGGCTGGTGGCGGAGTTCTCCAACGTGCCGTCCGGCATGGGCCTGCGGCTGGAGGGCGGCATCATCTTCGAGTTCGCGCACCCGAAGGACCCGCGCCTCTCCACCGCGCACCTGGGCGTGGATGACGCGGCCACGGGCGAGCGGCTGCTGGACGTGCCATCCCCCGGGCCGCGAGGGCGTGCAGAAGGCGGAGGTGGTGCTGCCGCCCGGGCCGCCGCGCACGGTGAAGGTCTGGGTGCAGGCGGACAACGCGGAGTCGCGGCAGGTGTGCCTGGACGTGATGGCGCTGGAGCCCGCGGTGGGGGTGAAGCCATGACCGCGCTGGGAACCGGGCGCCCCGCCACGCGCGAGGAGAAGCTCACGGCCCTGGCGCTGTGGGTGCTGGCGTTCGCGGCGCTGTGGAGCACGGAAGCGGCCGTGGGCTTCACGCGCGACGAGAGCGTCTACTTCGCCGCGGCGGAGGGCTATTCGCAGTGGTTCCGGCTGCTCCTGCACTCGCCCGCGCAGGCGTTCACGGACAGCGCCATCGTGCGCGCGTGGGACTACAACCACGAGCACCCGGCGCTGATGAAGACGCTGTTCGGGTTGAGCCACCTGCTCTTCCACGACACGCTGGGCGTGATGCGCGATGCGACGGCGTTCCGGCTGCCCGCGTTCGCGATGGCGGCGCTGGTGCCCGCGCTGTGCTTCCTGCTGGGCAGCGCGCTGTACGGCCGCACCGCGGGGTGGTTCGCCGCCCTCTCCTTCCTGCTGGTGCCCCGCCAGTACTTCAACGCGGAGCTGGCGTGCTTCGACATGCCGGTGGCCGCGATGTGGCTGCTCGTCGTGTACTGCTTCTGGCGCGCGCTGGAGAGCACCCGCTGGGGCATCGCGTGCGGCGTGGCGTTCGGCCTGGCCATCGCCACGAAGCACAACGCCCTCTTCATGCCGTTCGTGCTGTCGCCGTTCGCGCTGTGGCGCGCGTGGCGGGCGAGCGAGGGCAACCCCGAGGCCCGCGTGCGGCTGGGCCGCTTCGTGGGGCTGTTCGCGGCGGTGGCGGTGCTCTACGGCCTGCTCGTCGTGTTCCTGGGCGGGCCCGCCGCGTTCCAGAAGAAGTTCCTGCTCCTGAGCCCGCACACGCTGTTCTTCGTGGGGCTCGCGGTGGGCAGCGTCGTGCTACTGCGGGACCTGAGGCCCGTGAGCCTGCCGGTGACGCGCGCGCTGGTGCCGCTGGCGGCGATGGCGGTGCTGGGCCCCGTCCTCTTCTACCTGCACTGGCCCTACCTGTGGCACGCGCCGGTGGACCGCACCGCGTGGTACCTGGCCTTCCACGCGACGCACAACCACTACGCCTGGTTCTACCTGGGCACGCTGATGCGCGGGCCGCCCTTCCCGCTCACCTACGTCGTCGTGAAGACGGCGCTCACGGTGCCTGGCAGCCTCTTCGCGCCCATGGTGACGGGCTTCGTCGCGCTCGTGGGGCGGGCACTGCTCAGCCTGGGAGCGCGCACGCGCGAGTGGGTGCGGATGCCCACCGCGTCGGAGGCGCTGGTGGGCGTCAACGCGGTGACGTCCATCCTCATCATCAGCCACCCGCAGGTGCCGCACTTCGGCGGCGTGAAGCACTGGTTCCCGTCCATGCCCTTCCTGGGCATCCTCGCGGGCGCGGCGGTGGCGCGCGGGTGCTTCGCGCTGTGGGAGGTGCTGAAGGCGCGGCGGCCGTCGGTGTCACCGCTCGCCGTGACGGTGCCGGTGTTCGCGCTGCTGCTGGTGCCCGCGCTGATTTCGCTGGTGCGCGTGTTCCCGTATGGCACGGCCGCGTACTCGGAGCTGGCGGGCGGGCTGCCGGGCGCGGCGACGCTGGGGATGCAGCGCCAGTTCTGGTCCAGCCACGTCACCGGCGTGCTGCCGTGGATCAACGAGCACGCGAAGCCGGGCGCGCGCATCTACCTGCACGAGGTGAACGGCTTCTCGTTCCGCGACTACCAGCGCAACGGGATGCTGCGCGAGGACGTGCGGCCGGTGAACAGCCCGTTCGACGCGGACATCGTCGCGTACCAGTACCACCAGGAGTTCCGCGAGCACGAGTTCCTCACGTGGCAGGCCTTCGGCACGCGCACGCCCGTCACCGGGCTGTACCTGGACGAAACGCCGCAGGTCATCGTCTACCAGCGCCCGGAGTAGTCCCGGCCTGGGATGACGCAGCAGGCCATGTGCACGACCGTTCACTCGGCGGCCTCATGGGCAGGCTTGAAGAGCGGACAGGACTGAAAGGCATGGGGCCGGGGTAGGCTCGACGTGTCGGCCATTCCACCTTCCCGGGGAGGAACACATGACGCGCTGGACGGGCTTGCTGACGGTGATGGTGCTGGGTGCGGGCCTGATGGGCTGCCCCGACGCGACGCCACCTGCCAAGGTGGCACGGGCGCAGTTGAAGCGGACGGGCCCCGCGACGATGGAGATCATCCCCGTCGAGGGACAGCTCCCCTACTGCATGCTCTTCACGATGTCGGAGAAGGGCGTCATCCGGCAGCTGACGCTCACGCGGGAGAACCGCTCCATCCGCTGCGACCCGAACCGGCCCGTCGCCAACACCAGCTTCCGGGTGCCGGTGCAGGAGGGGAAGGTGCGCGTCTACATCTTCTTCTCCGACGAGCGCGTGCCGGCGGGATCCGTGGCGCAGCAGCTCTATGATTTGCGCGACCGCGAGCGCGTCACCGCCATGGACCTGCGGCTGCCGGGGCGCGTGTTCGTGGAGACGCTGGAGTTCACGCCGGAGACGGGCGAGCCGGAAGCCACGGGCGTCGTCGTGGGCGCGGGCGGCGTGGTGACGTCCGATGGCGGCACGGCCCCGGATGCGGGCACGGGCACGCTGTCCGTGGAGCCCGCGGCCAACTGACCGCCAGACGAAGCCGCTTTTCTGTAGGGAAGGCTCCCGGTATCGGCCACCATTCCGCCATCCCGGGGGAGGAACACGTGACGCGCTGGACGGGCTTGCTGACGGTGATGGCGCTGGGTGCGAGCGTCGTGAGCTGTGACAGCGTGAAGCCGCCCGCGAAGGTGACGCGGGCGCGGGTGAAGCGGACCGGCCCCGCGACGATGGAGGTCATCCCCGTCGCAGGACAGCTGCCCTACTGCCTGCTCTTCACGACGTCCGAGAAGGGCGTCATCCGCCAGCTCACGCTCACGCGGGAAAAGCGCTCCATCCGCTGCGACGGGAACAAGCCCATCGCCGACACCCGCTTCCGCGTGCCCGTGCAGGAGGGGAAGGTGCGCGTCTATGTCTTCTTCTCGGATGAGCCCGTGCCATCCGGCTGGGTGGCGCAGCAGCTCTATGAGTTGCGCGACCGCGAGCGCATCACCGCCATGGACCTGCGGCTGCCGGGGCGCATCTTCGTGGAGACGCTGGAGTTCACACCGGAGAAGAGCCCGAAGGAGGCAACAGGCGTCGCGATGGCATCCGACGGCGGCGCCGCTCCAGACGCGGGCGCTCGCGCGCTGTCCGCGAAGTCCGCGTCCCACTGACCTCCAGACGCGAAGAAGCCCGAGGGTGATGTCCACCCCCGGGCCTCCGTGCTGCTTCAGGCTGTGTCGCGGCCTAGTTCAGCCAGCCACCGTGGTACGTCGGGGCCCGGTCACGCCGCGCCAGGCGCTCGCGCTCCAGCCGGGCCAGCGCGCCCGCTCCTGCCGCTCACGCTCCATGCGGGCCAACCGTTCGCGCTCCTGCCGCTCGCGCTCCAGCCGGGCCTGACGCTCGCGCTCCTGCCGCTCGCGCTCCATGCGGCGCTGGTCCTGGCGGCTCACGAGGGGGGTGGCGACGTGGAAGTCCGCCGCCATCACCGGGGAGCTCGCGACGAGCGCCACAGCCACCACCATCTTCTTGAGCATCGCCTTCATGACCTGCCTCCGTGAGCCGCTTTGTGCTGCGTTCTGAACCTTCTGACGGGGCCGGCGCGGGTTGATTCACCGCTCCAAAGGCACGGGGCCCCTCCCGTTTCCCTCGGAAGAGGCCCCGCTGAAACACTCTGAAATCAAGCCTGCGTGAAGCCGCTGCTCAGTACGCCTCGCGGGCCATGGCCAGCAGGTCCGCCTGCGTGACGGTGCGCGGGTTGCCCTGATGGGACGCGTCCTGGAAGGCCTTCTGCGCGATGTGCTCCAGGTCCTTCTCCTGCACGCCCGCGTCGCGCAGCCGCGTGGGAATCCCGACGGACGCCGCCAGCTTGCGCACGCGGTCGATGGCGTTCGCGGCGAGCACCTCCTCGCGCGCGTTGGACGTGTCCCCCAGCGCGATGGCGATGCGCGCCAGCCGCGCCGTGCTCGACGCGCGGTTGAACTCCATCACCGCGGGCAACACGATGGCGTTCGCCAGGCCGTGCGGCACGTTGGAGATGGGCGTGAGCGCGTGCGCCAGCGCGTGGCTCGCGCCCAGGCCCTTCTGGAAGGCCATGGCGCCCTCCATCGCCGCCACCATCATGTCCGTGCGCGCCGCCAGGTCGCGGCCCTCCTTCACCGCCGTCACCAGCGAGCGCCCCACGCGCATCACCCCGTCGATGGCCACCGCGTCCGCGAGCGGGTGGAAGCCGTTGGCGACGTACGCCTCGATGCAGTGGGTGAGCGCGTCCATGCCCGTGGCCGCCGTGACGGACGGAGGCAGGCCCAGCGTCAGCTCCGGATCGATGACCGCCGCCCTGGGCAGCAGGTGCGGGCTGAAGATGACCGTCTTGCGGCCCGTGTCCGCCAGCGTCACCACGCCGGAGCGCCCCACTTCGGAGCCCGTGCCCGCCGTCGTCGGGATGGCGATGAGCGGGGGCAGGTCGTCGCGCACGTACTGGTCGCCGCCCGTCGCGTCGTCGTAGCGGCTGAGCGGCGGCTCGTGCGTGGTGAGCAACTGCACCAGCTTGCCCGCGTCCAGCGCGCTGCCGCCGCCCAGGGCGACGATGCCGTCCGCCTTGTGCGCGCGGTACGCCTCCAGGCCCGCGAACACGTCGCGCTCCGTGGGGTTGGGCTCCACGCGGTCGAACACGGCGCACTCCAGGCCCGCCGCCTTGAGCACGTCCGTCACGCGGGTGGCGAGGCCCGCCTTCACCACGCCCGCGTCCGTCACCAGGAGCGGGCGCTTCATGTTCAACCGCGTCGCGTGCGCGGGCAGCCGCTGCAGCGCGCCCGCGCCGAACACGATGCGCGTGGGCCAGGACATCTCCGTGACGCGCGGCTCCGAGGGAATGTCGAAAGGCTTCATGGAAGCGTCCTCCTTCAGATGAGTTCCAGGTAGCGCTCCAGCTCCCAGGAGGTGACCGCCCGCTCGTACTGGCGCACCTCCCACTCGCGGGTGCGCACGAAATGGTCGACGAAGCCCTCGCCCAGGATTTCACGGGCGCGCTCGCTGTTCTTGAGCAGCGCCACCGCGTCCTTCAGGTTGCGGGGCAGCGGCTTCGTGTTCTTCGCCTCGTAGGCGTTGGACAGCACGGGCGCGGGCGGCTCGACTTCGTTCTCGATGCCCCACAGGCCCGCGGCCAGACTGACCGCCATGCCGATGTACGCGTTCATGTCCGCGCCCAGCTGGCGGTACTCGATGCGCATGGACCTGGCGCTGTCGCCGATGACGCGGATGGCGCAGGTGCGGTTCTCCAGGCCCCACGTCGCGGTGGTGGGCGCCCAGGTGTTCTCCACGCTGCGCTTGTAGCTGTTGATGGTGGGCCAGTAGAGCGCCGTCAGCTCCGGCATCAGCGCCACCTGCCCGCCGATGTAGTGCCGCATCAGCTTGCTCATCCCGTGCTTCTGCGACGGGTCGTGGAAGAGGTTCTCCTCGTCCTTCAGGTTCCACAGCGACTGGTGCACGTGGCCGGAGCAGCCGGGCAGCTTCGGGGCCACCTTCGCCATGAAGCACGCGGACACGCCGTGCCTCGCGCAGATCTCCTTCACCACCGTCTTGAAGAGCGCCGCGCGGTCCGCCGCCAGCTCCAGCGTGTCGTAGCGGATAGCGGCCTCGAAGACGCCGGGGCCCGTCTCCGTGTGGAAGCCCTCGATGTTGAGCCCGTACGCGTTGCAGCCGTCGATGAGCGCGTGCACCAGCGGCGCGTTCATGGACGTGCGCAGCCACGAGTAGCCGAACATGCCCGGCGTCAGCGGCGTGAGGTTCTGGAAGCCCTTCTCATGCAGGCTCTGCGGGCCCTCCTTGAAGAGGAAGAACTCGTACTCCGCGCCGAACTTGGGCAGGAAGCCCAGCTTGCGCGCGCGCTGGCCCATCTTCTGGAGCAGCTGGCGGGGGCTCGCCTCGAAGGGCGTGCCGTCCGGGTTCATGAAGTCCAGCAGGAACGCCGCGGTGTCCGGCTCCCACGGGATGATGCGCGCGGTGGACAGGTCCACCTTCGCGGGCGTGTCCGGGTAGCCCGTGTGCCAGCCCGTGACCTTCGTGTTGTCCAGCAGCTCGTCGCCCAGGTCCCAGCCGAAGACGACGTCGCAGAAGCCCATGTTGCTCTTCGCGGCGCTCCAGAACTTCTCCAGCGAGACGTACTTGCCGCGGAAGACGCCATCCACGTCGATGGCGCCCAGCTTCACCTTGCGGACGCCCTTCTCCTCCATCCACCGGCGCAGGGAGTCCAGGTCCCCCTGCCGTGCGGGCACCGCGCGCGGCGTGCCCTCGCTCCGCTCCTTCCCGCGGGCCCGGCGGGCCATCGCCGGATGGGTGAGCACCTTGGCCTTGGGACGCGACGCCATCGGGACCTTCCTTTTCTTCGTCATGCGGCGGGGGAGCAGTGGAAATGGAATGGAGCGCGCGGGCTCGCGCGTCAGGGGGACGGCAGCTTCGTCCACACGGCCTTCGTCTGGAGGTAGCCGTCCAGCGCGTGGTGGCCCAGGTCCTTGCCCCAGCCGGACTCCTTGTAGCCACCGAAGGGCGCCGCGTCGTCGAACTCGTTGAAGCAGTTGATCCACACCACGCCGCTCTTCACCTGCTTCGCCAGCGCGTGGGCCTTCGCGACGTCGCCCGTCCAGATGGACGCGGCCAGGCCGTACTGCGTGCTGTTGGCCAGCGCGATGGCCTCCGCGTCGTCGCGGAAGCGCAGGCAGCTGAGCACCGGGCCGAAAATCTCTTCCTGGGCGATCTTCATGTCCGGCTGCACGTCACCGAAGATGGTGGGCTTCACGAAGCAGCCCTTCGCCTTGAGCCCTTCGGTGTCGCGGCCGCCGCCCGCGAGCAGCTTCGCGCCCTGCTGCTTGCCGCTCTCGATGTAGCCCAGCACCACGTCCATCTGCTTCTGGCTCACCAGCGCGCCCATCTCCGTGGTCGCGTCCAGCGGGTCGCCCACCTTCATCGTGCGCGCCTTGTCCGCCAGCTTCGCGACGAACGCCTCGTAGGCCTTCTCGTGCACCAGCACGCGGCTGCCCGCGTTGCACGTCTCACCCTTGTTGCCGAAGATGCCCCAGAAGCACGCCTCCACCGCGCGCTCGAAGTCCGCGTCCGGGAAGATGAGCTGCGGGCTCTTGCCGCCCAATTCCAGCGTCAGCTTCTTCAGGTTGCTCGCGGCGGACGCCTGGAGCAGCCGGCGCGCGGTGCGGCCGGAGCCGGTGAAGGAGATCTTGTCCACGTCCGGGTGCCGGGCAATCGCCTCGCCCGCGGGGTCGCCCAGGCCGGTGACGACGTTGATGACGCCGGGCGGGAAGCCCGCCTCCAGCGCCAGCGCGCCCAGCTTCAGCGCGGTGAGCGGGGTGTACTCGGACGGCTTCACCACCACCGTGCAGCCGGAGGCCAGCGCGGGCCCCAGCTTCCAGCCCAGCATGCACGTGGGGTAGTTCCACGGCACGATGACGCCCACCACGCCCACCGGCTCCTTGAGCGCGTAGGTGTGGAAGGGGCCGTCCACGGGCAGCACCTCGCCCAGGATGGTGCCGGCCAGGTCCGCGAAGTTCGCGAGCGTCGCGGCGCCCGGCGCCACGTCGCCCCGGATGGCGTCCTTGAACGTCTTGCCGTTGTTCATCGACTCGACGAGCGCGAACTCCTCGCGGCGCTCGTAGAGCAGGTCCGCCAGCTTGCGGATGAGCTTGCCGCGCTCGCGGCCGGTCATCCTCCCCCACGGCCCGGCTTCGAAGGCGCGGCGCGCGGCCTTCACCGCGCGGTCCACGTCCGCCGCGGTGCCCGCGGGCACGTCCGCCAGCTTCTGGCCGGTGGCGGGGTTCGTCACCGCGAAGGTGCCCCCTTCGATGGGCTCCACCTGCTGCCCGTCGATGAGCAGCTTGAGCACGGGGAGCCTGGGAGTGAGCGAGCGAGCGTCGGTCATGGCGAAGCCTCGGATGGGCACGGCGCGCAAGCGGCCTGGAAGTGGCGGGCACCGGACACGGACGGCACGACACGGTAGGAATGAGGGCATGACGCGGCAAGCTGTTCCCATGAAGAACGTCCTCCTGCTGAAAGCCGGTGACGCGGCGACGTCCGTCCAGCTCTCCGTGGGCGACTACGAGCGGTGGTTTCTGCAAACCATTGGACTGTCCGGTCAGCGCTTCGACCTCCTGCCCGTGCACAAGGGCGCGCCCTGCCGAAGGACGCGAAGGGCTACGACGCGGTGATGATGACGGGCTCCCCCCTGTCGGTGACGCAGCGCGAGCCGTGGATGGAGAAGGCGGGCGCCTTCATGGTGGAGGCGGGCGAGCAGGGCGTCCCCGTGCTCGGCGTGTGCTTTGGCCAACAGCTGCTCGCTGAAGCCTACGGCGGCAAGGTGGGGCGCAACCCCAACGGCCGCGAGACGGGCACCGTGGAGGTGACGCTCTCGGCGCAAGGGCGCGCGGATCCGCTGTTCGCCGGCCTGCCGGAGCGCTTCGCCGTGCAGGCGACCCACGAGGACATCGTCTCGCGGCTGCCGGAGGGCGCCACGGTGCTCGCGGGCAACGCCAACACCGCCAGCCAGGCGCTCGCCTTCCGCCCCAACGTGCGCGGCGTGCAGTTCCACCCGGAGATGCCCACGGACGCCATGCGCGCGGTCATCCTCGCCCGCGAGCAGAAGCTGGACGCGCTCGCGCGCGAGAAGGGCGTCCCCGGGGGCGAGTACGTCCCGCGGCTCCTGTCCGGCATCACCCCGACGCCGTTCGCGCACCGGGTGCTGATGAACTTCCTCCAACACTTCACCTGACCGGACCTCCCGGATTCGGGCCGCGAGTGGGCGCGCGACCTAGCTTTGCCCCGTGTTCCAGGGCGGCGGTCCACGCACCGGCCGGGAGGGACGGGGGCTGGGGATGAATCCGTTCGTGATGCGGTACCGGAAGCTGAAGTGCCACCTGAAGTACCTGGCCAGCTACGTGGACCTGGATCCACGCGGCAACCAGGTCGTGCGCCGCACGGACTTCAAGCACTGCCAGAGGCCGGTGCTCCTGCTGCACGGCTTCTTCAGCACGCGCCGCGTCCTGGAGGTGCTGGAGCACCGCCTGCGCCGCGAGGGCTACTGCGTCTGGTCCATCCACCTGGGCGGCACGATGGACCGCTTCAACACGCACCGCATCGACGAGTTGGCGCGCAAGGTCCAGGGCAAGGTGGACCGGCTCTACGAGCGCCACCCGGGCATGGGGCCGCTCACCATCATCGGCCACTCCAAGGGCGGCCTCATCGGCACGTACTACGTGAAGCGGCTGGGCGGGGACGCGCGCGTGAGGAGCCTCATCACGCTGGGCACGCCGCACCGGGGCACGCGCATGGCCTACCTGGGCTGCGCGACGCTGGGCTGGTTCAGCCGCAGCATGTGGCAGCTCACGCCCACGTCGCGCTTCATCAAGGACCTGGGCGTGGGCGCCTTCCCGCGCCACGTGCGGCTCACGTCCATCTACTCGCGCCACGACGTCATCGCGCGCTACCCCTCCTCCGTGCTGGACGTGGACGGCCAGCCCAACGTCTTCAACGTGGAGCTGTCCGGCGTGGTGCCGCACGGCGAGCTGCTCACGCGCCGGGCCGTGTGGGAGGTCATCCAGCGGGAGCTGGCCCTGGGCTATGCTGACGCCCCGGCGCCCGCGCCCGTCACCCACGTCACCGCGCTTGCGTCCCCACCCCTTCCGGTGGCCCTGCCCGCCGCCGCCAGCCCCTGACACATGCCCTCGCGCTGGGACCACCTCTTCGACCTCAAGCCCGTCACCCTCGTGGACCACCTGCTGGAGGAGGTGGCGCGGCTGCTCGCCAAGGACCTGGAGTCCTGGCCCCCGCCCGTGCAGGACCTGGACCCCGCGACCCTGGGCGAGTTCGCCCCGCTGTTCCAGGAGGCCACCCGGCGCCCGGACGCGGCCGTCTACACGGAGGCCCTGCGCCTGGCGAGGTGGGACCTGGCCCGCGAGTTCGACGCCTTCGACGACTACGTCCGCAACAAGCGCTACCTGGAGCGCGGCCTCACCGCCGAGGACCGCGTCCCCCTGCTCTTCCTCACCCGCTGGCTCACCGAACAGATGCTGGGCCTGGGAGAGGCCACCCAGGGCCGCATCAAGCGCCCCCTGATGCGCGACTGCCTGGACCGGCTGGAGGCCCGGCTCTCAGGCAGGGCCCGGCTGCCCCAGGCCTGAAGCCCGGCCGCCTGCCCCGTCCCCGGAGGCATTCCGACCCTTTGGGGGCATAGGAGCCCGGGATGGCCGGAAGCTTTCCCGTCGGGTGCTTGTCAGGAGGGAGGCTGCTGCCCTAAGCCCGGGTGCATGTCGCAGCCCGTGGAAGCCACCGCCCCCGACGAACGCCGCAAGCGCCTGCTCCTCCTCGCCGGGTTGTGGGTGGCCATCGCGGTGACGCTCTTCGCCCTGCGCTCGGTGGTGATGCCCTTCGCGGGCGCCGCGCTCATCGCGTACCTGGTGCAGCCGCTGGTGGCGCGCATCACGCGGCTGAAGGTGGCCGGCCGCTACGTGCCGCGCTGGGTGGCCATCCTCGCCATCTACGCGGGGTTCTTCTTCGCCGTCTACCTCTTCTTCGTCGCGCTGGTGCCGCAGCTCTACCGCGAGGTGGTGCGCATCAGCCGCGAGATGGCCGCCTTCGCCAGCGCGCTCACGCCGGAGCACGTGCAGACGCTCGCGCAGCGCGCGGAGGCGTGGCTCAACGTGTACGGCATCCCCGTGGCCCTGTCGGACCAGGCCATGGAGGGCGCGGCGGGCTCCAGCGGCGGCTTCAGCCTGGCGCTGGACCTGGAGCAGATGCTCACCGACGCGGTGGCGCGCGCGACGTCGCTCGCGAGGGAGAACCTGGCGGACATCGTCAACGTGTCGCGCCGCATCGTCACGGAGGTGCTGGCCGGCGTCTTCATGCTGTTCTTCATCCTGATGGTCGCCGCGTTCTTCTCCATCGACGCGCAGGCCATCCGCCGCTACTTCGGCACGCTCATCCCCGCGGAGCTCCTGCCGGACGCGAAGACGCTGGTGGCGCGCATCGACAAGTCGCTGTCCGGCGTGGTGCGCGGCCAGGTCACCATCTGCCTGGTGAACGGCGGCCTCACGCTGGTGGGCCTGCTCCTGTTCGGCGTGAAGTTCGCCTTCCTGCTGGCCACCATCGCCACGCTCTTCAGCCTCATCCCCATCTTCGGCACCATCATCAGCTCGGTGCCCATCGTCCTCATGGCGCTGGCGGACGGCGTCCAGAAGGGCTTCGCGCTCCTCCTGTGGATCATCGGCATCCACGCGCTGGAGGCGTACTTCCTCAACCCGAAGATCATGGGCGAGGCCGCGCGCATCCACCCCGTGGTGGTGGCCTTCTCCCTCATCGCGGGCGAGAAGCTCTTCGGCCTCTGGGGCGCGCTGTTCGCGGTGCCGGTGGCCTCCATCGCGGTGGCCTGCTTCGACTTCGCGCGGGTGAAGGCGCAGCCGCCCCCGCTGGTGGCCGCGCCCGCCCAGCAGCCGGTCGTCTCCACGGACGCGGCCCCCGCGGCCTGAGCGCCGAAGCGTCCACCGGTTGAAACCGGGGGGCCGGCTCCCACTTCCCCCCTGGCCATCCCGGGGGCGAGTGACTAATTCCACGCACTCCTCCGCATCTGAGGACGTGTGATGCCCCCCAGCCCCTCACCGGCCCCGGACTACCGGAGCCTGTTCGAAGCCTCGCCCAACCCGTACCTGGTGCTGACGCCGGGGTTCGTCATCGCCGCGGTGACGGACGCGTACCTGCGCGCCACGAGGACGCGGCGCGAGGACATCCTGGGCCGCCACATCTTCGACGTCTTCCCGGACAACCCCCAGGAGGTGGGGGCCAGCGGGGTGACCAACCTGCGCGCGTCGCTGGAGCGCGTGGTGAAGACGGGCGCCCCGGACGCGATGGCGGTCCAGAAGTACGACATCCCCCGGCCCCGGGAGGCCGGCGGCGGCTTCGAGCTGCGCTACTGGAGCCCGCTGAACACCCCGGTGTTCGGCGAGGACGGCACGCTGCGCCACATCATCCACCGCATGGAGGACGTCACCGACTTCATCCACCAGAAACACCCGGACGACGAGCAGAGCCGCCAGCACGCCGCGCTCCGCGCCCGCGCGGACGAGATGGAGGGTGAAATCTTCCGGCGGGCCCAGCAGATTCAAGAGGCCAACCAGCAGCTGCGCGTCGCGAACGAGCAGCTGGGGGAGCTGGACCGGCTCAAGTCGGAGTTCTTCGCCAACGTCAGCCACGAGTTCCGCACGCCGCTGACGCTGATGCTGGGCCCCACGGAGGACCTGCTCGCCGGACGCGCGGGCCCGCTGTCGGACGAGGTCCGCAAGGAGATGGAGCGGGTGCACCGCAACGCCGGGCGCCTGCTCAAGCTGGTGAACGCGCTCCTGGACCTGTCCAAGCTGGAGGCGGGCCCCAAGGAGGAGCGCTTCGTGCCCGCGGACCTGGCCGCGCTGACGAAGGACGCGGCCGCCAGCTTCCGCTCCGCCATGGAGCGCGCGGGCCTGAAGCTCACGGTGGACTGCCCTCCCCTGTCCCAGCCCGTCTACGTGGCGCCGGACCTGTGGGAGCAGATCGTCCTCAACCTGGTGTCGAACGCGTTCAAGTTCACGCTCCAGGGCGGCGTCACGCTGCGCCTGCGCGAGTCCGGGCAGCGGGTGACGCTGGAGGTGGAGGACACCGGCTCGGGCATCCCCGCGCACGAGCTGCCCCGCGTCTTCGAGCGCTTCCACCGCGTGCCGGGCTCGCCGTCGCGCACCGTGGAGGGCAGCGGCATCGGGCTCGCGCTGGTGCAGGAGTTCGCGCGGCTGCACGGCGGCACCGTGTCCGCGCGCAGCACGGAGGGCGAAGGCAGCGTCTTCACCGTGGAGCTGCCCCTGGGCCACGCGCACCTGCCCCCGGAGCGCATCCGCACCACCGCTCGGCCGCGCTCCGCGGCGCGCGAGGCCACGTCCGCCTACGTGGAGGAGGCGCTGCTGTGGAGCGCCACCAAGCCCAAGGACCGCACGCAGTCCTCGCACCAGCACCCGCCGTCCGCGAACGGCCACGCCGCGCCCCCGGCGCCGCCGCGCGCGCGCATCCTGCTCGTGGACGACAACCGGGACATGCGCGACTACATCCAGCGCGTGCTCTCCCCCGAGTACGAGGTGGAGGCGGTGACGGATGGCCTGAAGGGCCTGGAGTCCGCGCTGGCCCGGCCCCCGGACCTGGTGCTGTCGGACGTGATGATGCCGAAGCTGGACGGCATGGGCCTCCTGCAAGCCCTGCGCGCCGCGCCCACCACGCGCGAGCTGCCCATCCTGCTGCTGTCCGCGAAGGCCGGCGAGGAGGCCACGGTGCAGGGCCTGACGTCCGGCGCGGACGACTACCTGGTGAAGCCCTTCTCCGCGGGCGAGCTGCTCGCGCGCATCGCGTCCAACCTGAAGCTCGCGCGGATGCGCGGGGAGATGGCCGACGAGCGCGCCCGCGCGGAAGGGCTGGCCCAGGCGCTGCGCGCCCGGGATGACTTCCTCTCCGTGGCCGCGCACGAGCTGCGCACGCCGCTGGCGGCCTTCCAGCTGAACCTGGAGCTGGTGGAGCGCGGCCTGGGCCGGGACGCGCCGCCCAAGGCGCTGGAGCGCCTGAAGCAGGCCCGGTCCTTCATCCGGCGGCTGGCCATGCTGGTGGACGTGCTGATGGACGTGTCGCAAATCACCAGCGGCCGGCTGAAGCTCACCCGCACGGACGTGGACCTGGGCGACCTGCTGGTGGAGGTGACGCGCTTCGCGGAAGAGGAAGCGCGCCGCGACGGCACCCCGCTCACCGTGGACGTGAAGGGCCCGGTGCTGGGCACCTTCGACCCGTCACGCATCTCCCAGGTGGTGCACAACCTGGTCGCCAACGCGCTGAAGTTCGGCCGGGGCCGCCCGGTGGACGTGACGCTGCGGCCGGACGGGGAGGTGGTGCGCCTGTCCGTGGTGGACCACGGCATCGGCATCAAGCCGGAGGACCGCGAGCGCATCTTCGAGCGCTTCGAGCGCGCCGTGTCCACGCACCACTACGGCGGCCTGGGCCTGGGGCTCTGGGTGTCGCGCCAGGTGGTGGAGGCGCACCAGGGCAGCATCGACGTGGAGGACACGCCGGGCGGCGGCACCACCTTCCGCGTGACGCTGCCGTTGAGGGAAACGCCGGTGGACGCGACCGGCGGCCTGCCCGGCTGAACTCCGGCCGCGGCCGCGCGCTACTGGCAGGCGGCGGCGCAGCGCGCGTTGCGGCACGTCGGGATGCAGCGGCCGCAGTCCACGCTGTCGGGAGGACACGTGCCGTCACAGCGCACGCCGGTGCAGTTCGGCCCCTCGTCGCGGTGGGTGATGGCGGTGCCCTCGCCGCAGCACGCGTTCGCCACGCAGTCCGAGTCGTCGTAGCAGACCTGGCTGGAGAGCACCGGCGGGGTGTCCTCCAGCGGAAGGTCCTCCACCCCGATGTCGCACCCGGCCAGCAACCCGAGGGTGAGGCCCGCGACAGCGCGGGCGACATGACACAGGAGGCGGGCACGACGCATAAGGGGCTCCTTGGGCCGGAAGAGACTACCGGTTCATCGAGCCCAGGAACTCCGCGTTCGCCGCCGTCGGACGCATGTGCTTGAGCACGAACTCCATCGCGTCGATGGGGGTGAACGGGTGGAGCACCTGGCGCAACGCCGTAATGCGCACCAGGTCCGCCTGAGACAAGAGGAGCTCCTCCTTGCGGGTACCGGACTTGTTGATGTCGAGCGTTGGGAAGATGCGCTTCTCCATCAACTTCCGATCCAGGACGATTTCGGAGTTACCCGTGCCCTTGAACTCCTCGAAAATCACTTCATCCATGCGGCTGCCGGTGTCGATGAGCGCCGTGCCGATGATGGTGAGGCTGCCGCCCTCCTCGATGTTGCGGGCCGCGCCGAAGAAGCGCTTGGGCTTGTGGAGCGCGTTGGCGTCCACGCCGCCGGAGAGGATTTTTCCGGACGCCGGCACCACCGTGTTGTAGGCGCGCGCCAGACGGGTGATGGAGTCCAGCAGGATGCAGACGTCGTACTTCTGCTCGACCAGGCGCTTGGCCTTGTCGATGACCATCTCCGCCACCTGCACGTGGCGCGTGGCGGGCTCGTCGAAGGTGGAGGACACCACCTCGCCGCGCACGCTGCGCTCCATGTCCGTCACCTCCTCCGGGCGCTCGTCCACGAGCAGCACGATGAGGTAGACGTCCGGGTGGTTGCGGCTGATGGCGTGCGCGATGTTCTGCAGCAGCACCGTCTTGCCGGCCTTCGGGGGCGCCACGATGAGGCAGCGCTGGCCCAGGCCGATGGGGCAGAACATGTCGATGATGCGCGTGGTCATCTCCGACGACTCGTGCTCCAGCTTGAGCTTGCGCGTCGGATAGAGCGGCGTGAGGTTGTCGAACAGGATGCGCTCGCGCGCCGCGTCCGACATGGGGTCCGCGAAGTTGACCTTGTCCACCTTCTGAAGCGCGAAGAAGCGCTCGCCCTCGCGAGGCTGGCGGATGGGGCCCGTCACCGTGTCGCCGGGCCGCAGGTTGAAGCGGCGCACCTGCGACGGCGACACGTAGATGTCGTCCGGGGACGGCTGGTAGTCGCTGTCCGCGCTGCGCAGGAAGCCGAAGCCGTCGCTCAACAGCTCCAGCACGCCCTCCGCGTGGACCTCGAAGCGCTTGTCGGCGATGCCGCCCAGCAGCGCGAAGATGAGGTCCTGCTTCTTGAGCCCCTGGTAGCCCTCGATGCCCGTGTCGTGGGCCATCTTCGCCAGGTCGACGATCTTCATCCGCTTCAGGTCATTGAGCTTGATGACCTGCATCGGGGTGCCGTCGCGCTCGACCTCCGTGATGGCGGGGGACTCCGTGGACTCCTGCGGCGCGGCCGGAGCGGCCTCCTCGGCGGGCGGCTCCTCCTCCGTGCCGCGCAGCTCCTGGAGCTCGTCGTCACGCACCGGGCGGGAGATGGGCGTGAGCACCGGACGGGGCGCTTCGGCGGCGGCCTCGGGAGCCTCGGCCTCCTCGGCGGGAGCCTCTTCCCGACGGGCGGGCGCACGGCGCGACCGGGGCGCGGGCTTCTCCGCCTCCTTCGCGGCCGCGCGCTTGCGGCGGGGCTTCTCCTCCGCGGTGAAAGCGGGCTCGACTACCTTCTCTCGGGGGGAACGGGCTTTGGCCATGACGGTCTGCAGACGGAAAAGGGGGGGAATCGCCCGAAGGCTCGGGCAGGCTGTACGCGGGACGGCGGTCCGTCCGCGCGGCGCTCGGAAGCACCTTCCAGGGGGCAGCACCACCCAAGTCCTGGGAACGGACCGGAGGGCGCGTGGGCCTGTGGTTGGGAAGAGACGGCGCCGGGGGAACCCCTGCGCCTGGAATCGCGCTGGAAACTATTGACCGCCTCCAGAGCTGTCAAGGCATCCGTGCCTGGCTCTGTCCCGTTTTTCAGGGGGTTGCACTGGAGGGCGGGGGTCCCACCAACAGGGAATCCGCTATGTATCTGAAATTCGGGGCTAACGGGGCGACAGAAGCGCCTCCTTGGCGTGCAACACGCGTCCCCGGGCTCCACTTCCCGTGAACCCGCCAGCCCTGTCAGGTGGGGCCGGTAGATTGGCGCTCCTCCAACGCGGGGCGTGCGCAACTGGCCGCGCCCTTGAATTGGGGTAAGGACACGCCCCGTGGACACCTTCCCGAAAGCCGAAGCCCGCGCCCGAGCGCTCCGCCAGGAGCTGGCCCACCACAACCACCGCTACTACGTGCTGGACGCGCCGGAGATCAGCGACGCGCAGTACGACACGCTGATGCGTGAGCTCCAGGCGCTGGAGGAGAGGTACCCCCAGCTCGTCACGCCGGACTCGCCCACCCAGCGCGTGGGCGGCGCGGCGGTGGAGGACTTCGGGCAGGTGGTGCACACCACGCAGATGCTGTCCCTGGCGAACATCTTCGATGACGCCGGGCTGGTGGAGTTCGACGAGCGCATCCGCAAGCTGACGGGCCTCACGCAGGTGGGCTACGTGTGCGAGCCCAAGCTGGACGGCCTGGCCATCTCGCTGCGGTTCGAGGGCGGCCGCTTCATCCAGGGCGCCACGCGCGGCGACGGCACCACCGGCGAGGACGTCACGGCGAACCTGCGCACCATCAAGAGCCTGCCCCTGGAGCTGTTCCCCCAGGACGGCGTGAAGGTGCCCGGGCGGCTGGAGGTGCGCGGCGAGGTCTTCATCCGCAAGGAGGACTTCCGCAAGCTCAACGAGAAGCGCGAGGAGGAGGGCGAGTCGCTCTTCGCCAACCCGCGCAACGCCGCCGCGGGCAGCCTGCGCCAGCTGGACCCCAGGGAGACCGCCGCCCGGCCCCTGTCCGTCTACCTCTACGAATGCGTGCCCGGCGAGGGCGTGCCCGCCTTCAAGACGCACACGCAGAAGCTGGAGTACTTGAAGACGCTGGGCCTGCCCATCAACCGCTACCAGCCCGCGGAAGGGGCGGACGGGGTGCGCCAGCGCTACGACGAGTCCCTGAAGGGCCGCCACGCCCTGCCCTTCGAAGTGGACGGCATGGTGGTGAAGGTGGACGACGAGGACCTGCGCCGCCGCCTGGGCCAGGTGTCCAAGAGCCCGCGCTGGGCCGTGGCCTACAAGTTCCCGCCGGAGGAGGAGTCCACCACGGTGGAGGACATCGGCATCCAGGTGGGCCGCACGGGCGCGCTCACGCCGGTGGCGCACCTGAAGCCGGTGAAGGTGGGCGGCGTGACGGTGTCGCGCGCCACGCTGCACAACGAGGACGAACTGCGCCGCAAGGACGTGCGCCGGGGCGACACCGTCTTCGTGCGCCGCGCGGGCGACGTGATTCCGGAGATCGTCTCCGTGGTGCTGTCCAAGCGCCCGGAGGACTCCCAGCCCTTCAGCTTCCCCACCCACTGCCCGGTGTGCGGCGCGGTGGCGGCCAAGGACGAGGACGGCGCCATCATCCGCTGCACGGGCGCGTCCTGCCCCGCGCAGCTGGTGGAGAAGGTGCGCCACTTCGCCAGCCGCCTCGCCATGGACATTGAAGGCCTGGGGGACAAGCTGGCCACGCAGCTGGTGACGTCCGGGCAGGTGAAGGCGTTCGCGGACGTGTACGCGCTCACCCGGGACTCGCTGCTCAAGCTGGAGCGCATGGGGGAGAAGAGCGCGGACAACCTGCTGGCCTCCATCGAGGGCAGCAAGGACACCACCCAGCGCCGCTTCCTGTATTCGCTGGGCATCCGCCACGTGGGGGACTCCACGGCGCGCGCGCTGGCGGAGGCCTTCCCGGACGTGAAGTCGCTCTTCACGGCCAGCCTGGACGACATCAGCCGGGTGAAGGACGTGGGCCCGGTGATGGCGCAGGTCATCCACACCTTCTTCCAGGAGCCCCAGAACCAGGCCGCCATCCAGGCCCTGCTGGACGCGGGGGTGCGGCCCGCGCCCCCGGCGGTCGCCACGGGCGGCCCCTTCGTGGGCAAGACGGTGGTGCTCACCGGCACCATGGCGGGGCTGGCGCGCGAGCAGGCCAAGGAGGAAATCGAACGGCGCGGGGGTAAGGTCTCCGGAAGTGTCTCGCGCAAGACCGATTTCGTCGTCGCCGGCGAGGACGCGGGCACCAAGCTGAAGAAGGCGCAGGAACTCGGGGTAAGAATCCTGGATGAGCAGGCGTTCCTGAAGCTGCTAGAAGGGGACGTCAGAGCATGAGGCCAGAGGCATGAGCACGCAGCGCCGGGCGACCCTGCGCATCCAGGGCACGGTCCAGGGCGTCTCCTACCGGGAGAGCGCCCGCCAGGAGGCGCTGCGGCTTGGCCTTTCAGGCTGGGTGCGCAACCGGAGCGACGGCTCCGTGGAGGCCACGGTGGAAGGCGAACCGGGCGCGCTGGAAGACTTCATCCGCTGGTGTCACTCAGGTCCCCGCATGGCGCGCGTCACGGACGTGGCGCGCACCGACGGCGGGGCCACTGGCGAGTTCCGCACCTTCACGGTGGAGCGCACATCATGACGCCCTACGCCCTGGCTTCCCTGCCGGCCATGCTGGGCATCCGGTCCGGCACCAAGGTTTCCGTCATCAACCCCCCGCGGGGCTTCGTGCAGAAGCTCAACCCGCTGCCGGACGGGGTGGAGTTCCTCGTCACGGCCCAGACGGGGCTGGACGTCATCCTCTTCTTCACCTCCGACGCCACGGAGCTGGTGCAGCGGCTGCCCGCGCTGTCGCGCGCCACCACCCTCAACGGCGGCATCTGGGTCTGCTGGCCCGCCGGCGAGGGCGTGAAGACGCGCCTGTCCGAGGACTTCGTGCGCCAGGCGGCGCTCGACATCGGCCTCGTGGACAACAAGATCTGCATCATCGACGAGACCTGGACCGGCCTGCGGCTGGTGCGCCGTCCGCGCGGCAAGCTGGACAAGCCGGAGGGGCGCAAGCAGGCCCCCGCCCAGGCCTGAACGTCCGTTTCCGAGCGCCCGCACGCCCGGAGGGCGGCCCCGCCCTCCATCTGCCCGACAGTGGATGAACGGGTGCATCGGGCCTTTACACACCTGGAGGGGCGTGGAAAACTCTCCGTGTTTCTGGGCGGTTGTGTGACGCCCCGCGTTGGCGGGACATCAGGCCCAGGCTGGAATTTCGACGGGTTGCGCTTCCGGTTTCTTCCGGACGTCCCTGCTGCTCCGGGGCCCCCAGACGCCCCCCCAAGGTGGCCCACATGACGGGCACCGACCGGGTGTGGAAGAGGGGGCGGACGGCACGGGCGTGGTGGAGGCCTCGAGCGCGTGAAGAGAAGCAGCCCCGCCCGGCACGGTGCCGGTCGCAATGCGGGGCGACGTGAACTCGGAGGAGCAGGCGGCGATGTCCTCGGCCCCCACCCAGGTGATGCGTTCTCCCTCCGGGTCTTCCGGATGGCGTCCACACGCCGGGGGGCCTCTGGCCGCCTCCCCCATCGCAGCGTGCTCGGAGGTGTGGCGTCTCGCCGCCTCCCGTCCGGTGAGGTCCCCCCTACCGCGCGCGCTACCAGGATTCATCCATGAGCAGTGTGCTCGTCATCAACGCCGCGGGTCGGGAGACCCGGGTAGCCCTCGTCGAGGGCGGCCATATCGCGGAGTTCTACCTCGAGCGTAAGAAGGACAAGGGCGTCGTCGGAAACATCTACAAGGGTCGCGTCGTCCGGGTCCTCCCGGGCATGCAGGCGGCCTTTGTCGACATCGGGTTGGAGAAGGCGGCCTTCCTGTATGTCAGCGACGTCGTCTACGACCCGGACTTCGCCCGCGCGCAGTTCGAGCTGACCGAGGGCGAGCACGAGGACGCCCCGGAGGTCCCCACCGAGTCCGAGGCCGACGCCGTGGAGCTCGCCGCCGCCACGGTCCCGGACACCACGCACGCCCTGCCCGCCGGCACGGAAGCGCCCCAGGCCCACCCGGAGCCGGTGCTGGCCCATGACGGCGCGCTGGCCCTGGACGTCCAGGCCCACGCCGCCCCCCAGGGCGGGGCCCCTGAACGCGTCGGCAGGTC
>NZ_JBKGHJ010000799.1:0-2519 GCF_046520365.1 Corallococcus sp. 4LFB | reverse complement strand
GTGGAAGGAGCTGGAGCTGGGCGGGCTGGCGGAGCTGGCGCGCACGCTGGAGCTGCCGCTGTTGCCCGTGCTCGCGCGCATGGAGCGCGAGGGCGTGAAGCTGGACGTGGCGGAGCTCGGGCGCACCTCCGAGCGCGTGGACGTGGAGGTGAAGGCGAAGGAGGCCGAGTGCCACCAGGCCGCGGGCCACGTCTTCAACCTGGGCTCCAACCCGCAGCTGGCGCAGGTGCTCTACGAGGAGCAGAAGCTGCCCATCCTCAAGCGCGGCAAGACGGGCCCGTCCACGGACCAGGAGGTGCTGGAGAAGCTGGCGGAGGAGCACGACAGCGTGCTCGCGCGGGCGCTCATCGAGTACCGGGGCCTGTCCAAGCTCAAGAGCACCTACCTGGACACGCTGCCCACGCTGGTGGCGAAGGACGGGCGCATCCATACGACGTACCACCAGGCGGCCACCGCCACCGGACGGCTGTCCTCGTCCGACCCGAACCTCCAGAACATCCCCATCCGCTCGGAGCTGGGGCGTGAAATCCGGCGCGCCTTCGTGGCGGAGGCCGGGCACCAGCTGGTGAGCGCGGACTACTCGCAGGTGGAGCTGCGGCTCTTGGCGCACATCGCGGAGGACCCGGTGCTCATCGAGGCCTTCCGCAACGACGAGGACATCCACAGCCGCACGGCGGCCGAAATCTTCGGCGTGGACCCCAAGGACGTGGACCGCGAGCAGCGCCGCGTGGCGAAGACGGTGAACTTCGGCATCGCGTACGGCCTGTCCGCGCACGGCCTGTCCACGCGCCTGGGGATTTCACAGGAGAACGCGCGCGACGTCATCGAGCGGTACTTCACCCGGTACGCGGGCATCCGCCAGTACCTGGAGGACACCGTGGAGAAGGCGCGCAAGGTGGGCTACGTCGAGACGCTCTACGGCCGCCGCCGCCTGATGGGGGACCTGCTCTCCAAGAACCGGGGCGTGGCCCAGGCCGCGGAGCGCGCCGCCATCAACATGCCCATCCAGGGCACCGCCGCGGACCTGATGAAGAAGGCCATGCTGGCCGTGGACGCGGCGCTCCGGGAGCAGAAGCTGAAGACGCGCGTGCTGCTGCAGGTGCACGACGAACTGCTCTTCGAGGCGCCGGACGCGGAGGTGGACGCGGTGAAGGCCCTGGCCGTGAAGAGCATGGCCTCCGTCGCCGAGCTGAAGGTGCCGCTCAAGGTGGACGTGGGAGCGGGCAGGAGCTGGGCGGACGCGCACTGAGCGCACGAAAAAATGCGGGAGAGCGCCCACCCCCGTAGGCGCCCTCCCGCTGCCCCATCCCCACATCCCCCCGACAAAACATGCCGATCCGTCCGACCGGCGGAGCGCGCGGACCCCCATCCACGCGTTCCGGCGTTCGACCGTGTGCGGCTCACCGCTCCCCCGAGCAGGAACACGCACCCTCAAGGCGCATCACGGACCCCCATCCGCGACAGCGCACCCTCCCGCCAGCCCCCGGACCCTTCCTCAGTGAGGAGTGTCAAGCCGGACGGATCGGCAAACCGTTACATCCAAACCCTGGAGCCTCCCGCGCTCCATTCAATGCATGGCGGACCGCTCGTCGCGACGGCCCGTGGGGGCCCGGCGCGCGTGGGACGGCCGCTCGAAGTACTCCACCACCAGGCCGCCAAACGGCACCCGGGGGCCATCCGCCTTCGGGTCCGCCAGCCGCTGGAGCAGCGCCACCGCGCTGTCCACGGCCTCGTCGAGCGCGCGGTGGATGTGCTGGCGCTCCGCGTCCCCGCCGCCCAGGGCCTCCAGGGCGTCCACCAGGCAGCGCCGCAGCAGTGCGAACTCGTCGTGCAGGGCGCGCGCGCCACGCTCCGGCGCCAGGCGCAGCACCGCGCGGGTGCGGCTCCAGGGGCTGGACTCCACGCCCTCCAGCGTCAGCCCCAGCTCCCGGACGAAGGGCTCCACCAGCCCGTCCAGCAGGCTGGGGCCCGGAACGCCCTGGCCCTCGTGCGCCGCCAGCCGCATCCGCCGCCACAGCGCCGCGATGCGCTCCGGCTGCCTGCTGAAGACCCGGGCCACCCCGGCCTTCTTCCGTCCCCGCTCCGCCGCCATGTCCGTTGTCGTCCGCATCGCGAGCAAAGACATAGCAAGGGCTTTGCCAACGCCAGACGTGTGCCAGTCCCCAATGAATCCGCCCACTTGGGCAACGCGTCTGCCCTGAAGGGAGGGCGGAGGGCGTAAATCCTACGGGGCGGATGTTGAAAGGCCGGGAGCAGGGGAAGAACCTTCCCTGCCTGGGCAGCCCGCGCCTCTCAGTGGAGCGTCGGCTTGGGCGGGCGGCCTGACGGGGACTCGCCGTCCAGCTCGTACTCGCCGCTGGAGGACTCCGGCTCCTCGTCCGCCGCGTCCGTGCCCTCCGGGGCTTCCGGGAGGGCGGCGCCCGACTCCAGCGCCTCCGGCGCGCCCTCCAGGGCCTCCGGCTGGCCGGGAGCGGACGGATTGGGCGGGGTGGGGGTGGTGGCGCCGGGCCACTCCGGCC
>NZ_JBKGHJ010000798.1:0-2521 GCF_046520365.1 Corallococcus sp. 4LFB | reverse complement strand
CCAGCCCGGCGCCGGCCAGCTCGCGGACGCTCACGCCGGGCAGCCCAGCCACAGGGAGAGCACGAGCGTCGCGCCCACGCCCGCGAACACGCTGGAGGCGCGGTTGATGGGCACGGTGAAGGTGTTCTCCCGCGCGTCCAGCAGCACCAGCCCGCCGAAGATGCCGCTGCCCTGGGAGAAGAGCCCCACGGCCAGCTCCACGGGCAGCGTGGGCCGCGTGAACATCCCGGTGAAGCCCTCGCGCAGCTGGGCCGCCGCGCCCCCCACGCCCGAAGAGGCCCACAGCGCGAGCAGGACGACGAGCGCGGGCGCGGCCACCATCTGCTCCTCCACGAAGTAGCGCTCGCGCGCGCCGGGCACGTGGTTCTTCGCCAGCCGGCTCATGAAGCGCAGCCGCACGAAGTAGCTGACGACGTACACCGCCCAGTCCAGCGCGGCCACCCAGGCGAGGCGGAGCTCCGTGCCCGGCCCCGTGGCGACGAGCAGCGCCGCGAGGCTCACGCCCAGCGCCACGCGCGAGGGCCACGCGACGTGCCGGCCGCTCACCGCGTCCACCAGCGGCGCGAGCACCAGCACGCCGCCGCGCATCAGCAGCATCATGAAGACGATGGAGGTGCCGTCGAAGGTGTACGCCAGCGTGGTGGTGGCGATGATGCCCGTGGTGCACAGGCCCGACAGGAAGGTCCACCGCCCGGGCCAGGGCAGCGCCCACGGCCCCACGCGCAGCCGCCCCGCGTGCTGAAAGGCGCCGCTCCACGCCAGGTAGGCGAACATCCCCACCAGCGTGGCCAGCGCCGTGGAGGGCAGCAGCACGAAGCCGGGCAGCCCCGCGCTCATGCCCGGCAGGGCGCCCAGGCTCAGCGCCTTCGTCAGCGCGCTATAGGGCAGGTAGCAGGCGAAGTAGCCCAGCGCGAACCACCCGATGGAGACCGGGGCCTTCGGGGGCGGGCTCATCGTCCACGCGCCGCGTGACAGGAGCACCGGGGCAGGCTGTCCGGCGCGGGGAATGGCGCCAGCTCGCGCTCCACCACCGCCAGGGCCCGCGCCTCGCGCGCGTCCAGCGCGTCGAGCATCTGCGTCTCCTCCCGGGCCACGGCCCGGTCCACCCACGCGGGAGCCCCGGCGCCCATGACCTCGCGCAGCAGGTGCCGGTGCTGGAGCCTCAGCTCCAGCAGCGTCCGCCACCGCTTGCGCAGCCGCCTGCACTCCTCGTCACGCGTGGCATCCATGGTGCGTCCTCCGGCCTGCGCGGCCCATGCACGCCTCCCATTTCAGGATGCATGCCATGGCCTTCCCGGGCCGGGCCGGGCGCGGCTCCGCAGGAATTGCGCGGCCCGGCGTGCGCTCCGCAACGCTTGCGTCCCCGCGGCACTCCGGGCCGGTGTCCTGGCCGCGCATGGCGGATGCAAGGTGGGGGAAGAAAGGGAACCCACGTCCATGCGCATCGCCTTCTTCGACACCCACCGCTTCGACCGCACCGCCTTCGAGGAGGCCAACGCCGCCTCCGGCCACGCCCTCACCTGGTTCGAGCCCCGCCTGACGTCCCAGACGGTGGGGCTGGCCGCGGGCTTTCCCGCGGTGTGCTCCTTCGTGAACGACCGGCTGGACGGCCCGTGCCTCCAGGCGCTGGCGGCGGGGGGCACGCGGCTGGTGGCGCTGCGCTCGGCGGGCTTCAACCACGTGGACCTGGAGGCGGCCGCCCGGCTGGGGATGACCGTCGTCCGCGTGCCGGAGTACTCGCCGCAGGCCGTGGCCGAGCACACCGCCGCGCTCGTGCTCGCGCTCAACCGCAAGGTGCACCGCGCCTACGCGCGGGTGCGCGAGTGGAACTTCTCGCTGGACGGGCTGGTGGGGTTCGACCTGCACGGCAAGACGGTGGCGCTGGTGGGGCTGGGGCGCATCGGCCGCGCCACCGCCCGCATCTTCCACGGCTTCGGCTGCCGGCTGCTGGCGGTGGACCCGCGGCTGTCCCAGGACGACGCGAAGGCGCTGGGGCTGGAGCCCGTGACGCTGGAGGACGCGCTGGCCCGCGCGGACGTCGTCTCGCTGCACGTGCCCCTCACGCCCGCCACGCGCCACCTCATCGACGCGGCGGCGCTCGCCCGGATGAAGCCCGGGGCCATGCTCATCAACACCGGGCGCGGGGCGCTCATCGACAGCCACGCGCTGCTGGCGGCGCTCAAGTCCGGCCACCTGGGCGCGGCGGGCCTGGACGTGTACGAGGAGGAGGAGGGCATCTTCTTCCAGGACCTCTCCGGCCAGGTGCTCCAGGACGACGTGCTCGCGCGCCTGTTGACGTTCCCCAATGTGCTCGTCACCGCGCACCAGGCCTTCCTCACCCGCGAGGCGCTGGACGCCATCGCCCGGACCACGCTGGAGAGCGTGACGCGGTTCGAGCGGGGCGAGCCCCTGGGGGTGACGGAGGTCCGGGCCGAGCAGGTGCTCCCGCGCTGAAGGCCCGGCCCGCCCGCGGGCGGCGGGGCCCCGGCTACCTCCAGCGTCACGCGCTCCCCGTCGCGCG
>NZ_JBKGHJ010000797.1:0-2526 GCF_046520365.1 Corallococcus sp. 4LFB | reverse complement strand
GGCTGGCGGCCTGGAGCACGCGGTACGCGCGCGGCGAGGTGCTGGTGCTGGACAAGGCGAAGGGGACGCTGCGCCCGTCGGGGACGCTGGACGCCGCGCCGCTAGGGACGGCGGAGCGGGGAGCGTTCGTGCCGGGGCAGACGGTGTTCGCGCCGGAGGTGCGGCTGGCGGACGGGCGGACCCTCACGGTGCCCGCGCCCTTCGGCACGGCGAGCTTCGCGTCCCCGCGCATGCTGTTCGTGCATGCGGACGGCACGGCGTCGCTCTACGCGCGTCCCGCGTCCGCGCCGGCGAAGGCGTCCGGGCTGGGAGCAGGCAGCGCGCTGGGAGACCTGGATGGCGACGGGGTACCGGAGCTGCTCACCACGTCACCGCAGCTCCAGCCGGCACCGGACGTGCTGCGGGTGTTCTCGCTGACGTCCGACGCGCCGCTGGCGCACGAGCCCCTGTGGCAGGGCGCGCTCCCGCCGGGCCGGGCGCTGTACGTGGTGACGGCGGACCTGGATGGCGACAAGCGCCGCGAGGTCCTCGTGGGTTCGTGGAAGCCGGACGGCACGAGCGAGCTGTTCCTCCTGCGCCAGGGTGCACCGTGATGATCCGCTCCGCCCTCGCGGGCCTCGTGCTTCTCTCCTCCGCGCCCGCGCTGGCGGCCAGCCGTCCCCGCTACGGCGGCGAGCTGCGGGTGGCCCATGCGGGCCCGCCTGAAGTCGGTGAGCCCGCGCTCGCCGACACGCCGATGGAGGCCGCGCTGCTGGGCCTGCTGACGCGGCCCGTGTGTCGCGCGGACGCCGGCGGACAGGTGCACCCGACGCTGGCGCGGGAGCTGACCCGGCCCGTGCCGCAGGCCCTGCGCGTGGCGATGCCTTCCGCCGCCAGCGCCACCGCCCTGGCCCGCGCGTGGACGCGGCTGTCGTCCACGGAGTCGCCGTCACCGTACCGCGCGCTGCTGTATCCGCTGCGCGGCGAGGGCCGGCAGGTGACGTCCACGGGCGCCACGCTGGACCTGGCGCTGGCCTTCCCCTGGCCCGACCTGGAGCGCTCGCTGTGTCACCCTGCCCTCGCGACGCCCCCTTCGCCCACGTCGGGCCCGTTCAGCGCGGCGGGCCGGGGCGTGCTGGAGGCCCGGCTCACGTGGCCCGAAGGCCGGCCGTACCTGGACCGGCTGGCGCTCACCGCCACGGATGAGCGGGGCCTCACCCGGCTGTGGGCCGCGCGGCAGGTGCAGGTGGAGCTGGGCACGCCGCCGGACAGCGACACCCTCACGGGCGCCGCGCTGTACGCGACCTATCTGGCGTACTCGCCCCGGAAGGTGCCCGCGGACTTCCGTCAGGCCGTGGAGAGCGCCATCGACCGCGAGGACCTCACGCGGCTGTTCGTGAAGGGGCCCGCCGTGCCCATGGCGAACCTGCTGCCGCCCGCGCTGATGCCCCAGGTCCCCAGGGCCCGGCCCGGAACGCCCCCGGCGGGCGCGTCGCGCAAGGTGACGCTCGCCTATGACGCCGCGCTGGCGGATCAACGCGCCGTGGCCGAGCGCATCCAGGTGAAGCTGCACGACCAGGGCTACACCGTCGCGCTGGAGCCCCAGTCGCGCGCCGCGCTGCGAAGCCGTCAGGCCAGGGGTGACTTCGAGCTGATGCTCAGCGCGTTCCTCCTGCCGCCCATCCCCGGCCCCGCGCTGGCGGTGGTGCTGGAGGCAGGCGGCCGCAGGGACCTGCTCGGCGTGGAGCTGCCCCCCATCGGAGCGCTCACGGACGCGGCGCCGCGATGCGCGAAGCCGCGAACGGGCCCTGGTGCTCGCCCCTTCCGTGCCGCTCATCCCGCTGTACGCCCAGGGGCTCGCCCTGCGCGCGGCGCCGGAGGTGACGGGGCTGGTGCTGGACGCCCAGGGCCTGCCGGTGCTCGAGGGCGCCTGGCTGGCCCCTGTGGAAGCCTCGGGTGGCGGAGGAAGACCATGAGCCCGACCCATGCGGCGGATCCGGCGGCCCCCAGGAAGGACCGGCCGGCATGCGGCTGAGGACCCGGCTCGCGCTCGCCTTCGCGCTGCTCGCGCTGGTGCCGCTGGCGATCGTCGTTCCGCTGACGCTGACGCGCCTGCGCGACACGCTGTCGCGCGAGCTGGACGCGCGCATGACGGCCGCCACCACCTCCGCGCAGGAGTCCCTGGAGCGCTCCGCCGCCAACGCGCGCCGCGCCGTCGAGGAGCTGGTGGAGAGCCCCGCCATGGAGGACCTCGTGCGCGAAGCGCGCTCCGCCCCCCTGCGCGCCATCCAGGCCAACACCGCCGAGGGCCTGATGAGGAGCCGCGGCCTCACCGTGCTCACCCTCTTCGACCGCAACGGCACCGTGCTGTCCTCCGGCCACCTGCCCGCCCGGCGCGGAGACCCGGACCCCGTCCTCTTCGCCGTGACGAAGGAGCGGTCCCCCAAGCCCGTCCCCGTGCGCGTGGACGTGCGCGGCGACGCGGGCCTGCGCCAGGTCCCCGCGCTCGTCACCGCGCGCCCCGTGGACTACGGCGACGTGCGCCTG
>NZ_JBKGHJ010000796.1:0-2532 GCF_046520365.1 Corallococcus sp. 4LFB | reverse complement strand
GAGGTGCGGGGTCCGGTATCGCGTGGGGCGGGGGGACGGGGCGGGAACCGGGCCGCGCTGCGGTTGATGGCGATGGCGACGCCGCATCCCTGCGTGGAGAAGACCTTCAACCCGCTGCCGCTGGCCGGTGGGACGGAGCCGGAGGAGCCCTCGCTGGCGCGAGTGCGCGGGCCCGCCACGGTGGGCGCGATGGACCGCGCGGTGCGGCTGCCGGACGTGCTGGCGCTGACGCTGGTGTTCGACGGCGTGCACCGCGCGAACGTGTTCCGCGACGCCGTGCGCCGCCGGTCCTTGAAGGTGGTGGTGTCCGGGCCGGAGGGTGCGGCCCTGCGCGCGTCCGACCTGGAAGCGCTGCACGCGCACCTGGCGGCGCGGGTGGCACCTGGGGTGGAGCTGCACCTGATCAACCGGCTGCGCGTGGAGGTGCGGTTGAAGGTGCTGCTGCGCGTGGTGAAGGGCGCGGATCCGGTCGCGGTGCTCCAGGAGACACGCCTGCGCCTGGGCGTGGACCGCGACCCGGAGCGCGACCTGGGGTTGCTGGATCCGGACCGCGTGGCGCTGGGCCAGGACCTCCAGCTGTCGGACGTGTACGGCGCGCTCGCGGGCATTGATGGACTGCGCTCGGTGGTGGTGCAGCGGCTGCATCGCGAAGGCACGCCGCCGGCCCTCTTCGAGCGCATCGCCACCACGCCCGGCGAGCTGCTCGCATGGGCGCCGCCGTCCGGTGAAAGCGACGGCGTCGAGCTGTCCTACGAGGAGGCCCAGGACCTATGAGCCACGCCTCGCCGCGCCTGTCCGACCACCGCTCCAGGCCCTTGGACATGGGTGCTGTCCACATGGATGAGAAGATGAGAACCCGGCTGGGCCTCCCCGGCGGCGGCGCACCGCACGAACTGGTCCGACAGTCGGACCAGTTGGGAGAGCCCGGGCCGGGAGCGCCTCCGCTCCTGCCAGTCAGCGGAAACCTGTCCGACAGTCGGACCGGTTTGGAGGGGCGCTTCCCATGAGCCCTCCCTCCCAGCGATTGATCCAGCTGCTCCCCGGCCTCTACACGGCGCGGGACTCCACGCTCGCGGACCAGCCGCTCCTCAAGCTGCTCTCCGTGCTGGGCATGGAGCTGGACGCGTTCTCCCGCGCGGTGGACCAACTCTGGGATGATCACTTCGTGGAGCGCGCCGGGCCGCAGGCGCTCCCGTTGCTCGCGGAGTTGATGGGCGCGCGGCTGCTCACCGACGACCCTCGCGTGCAGCGCGGCGTGGTGGCTCGCGCGGTGGCGTGGCGCAGGCGGAAGGGCACGCTCGCGTCGCTGGAGGAGGTGCTCTCCGTCACCAGCCTCTGGGACGCGGAGGTGGATGAGTCCTTCCGCTCGCTGCTGGAGACTCAGGACCTCAACGACGTGCTGCCCTGGCGCGGTCGCAGCGCGGTGGTGTGGGACCCCATCGGCCTCGCGGATCCGCTCACCCGCCGCTCGCCCGGCGTCGAGCGTCCCCGTGACGGTGTCGTGGAGCGCGGTCCCGTCATTGGCATCGCACCGGGAGAGACGCTGGACCAGGCCCTGCGCCGGCTGGGAAGCGCGGATGCGGGCCGCCATGCCGCGACGCCGCGCACGCTGGACCTGCTGGGCTGGGCACGTCCGGACGTGGCGCTCATCCGCACCGCGCGGCTGACTCCGGTGGAGCTGGAGGAAGTCACCCCGGCCACGGTGCACACCCTGCCCAACGGCTACCGGGGCTTCCGCGTGGATCCCCTCGACCGCGATGGTCCGCTGGTGTGGCTCAAGCCGCTGGAGCGCGCGGACCTCACCGGCGGACTCACCGCGCGCCACGAGCCCGCGCCTGCGTCGCTCGCCACGGGGCGCACGGCGGCGATGCTGCTCACCCCCACCGCGCTGGCCGAGGACGCCGACGCCGCCGAACGCGCGGATGCCATCACCGTCTCCGTCGACGGCATTCCGCTGGTGGGACCGGAAGCCCTGCCGCTCCTGCGTGGCCCCCTGCCCACCGCGCCCGTCGGGCCTGCCCCCACGCTCCGGTTCGCGGACCGGGGCCGGCCGTCGCCGGAGGACGTGTGGCGCCTCACGCTGCTCGCCGCGCGGGAGAACTCGGACACGGTGCTCCTGTCCACGGAGCTGACCTCGGACGCGCTGAACACCGTCACCGTCACGCCGGAAGCGAACCAGCTCCTCGGTGGCACCACGGCGGCGCTCCTCGTTGAGCGCGTGAGCGGCGAGCCGCGCCTGCGCGACGTGGACGGCTCGTGGCGCACCCTCGCCGCGGGCCTCCGTCAGGGCCCGCCCCGCAGCAACGCCGTCCGCGTGGACCTGTCGGGCGCCCATGGGTCGCGCGCATCGAGCAACACCTCGCCAGACGGCGAGCCTGCGCCTCGCCCGCTTCGACGCGAGCTCCGACGGTGCGCCCTGGCAGGTGGCGGAGCTGGGCGGCGCGCTGCCTCCGGACGGTCCGGGCATGTCCCTCGCCGTCGTTGGCGACGCGCTGCTGCTGGTGGCGCCGGATGGGGCGGGGAAGCTGGGCG
>NZ_JBKGHJ010000795.1:0-2541 GCF_046520365.1 Corallococcus sp. 4LFB | reverse complement strand
GCTCTTCCAGCCCGCCGGCCGCCGCAGCGCGCGCACCGCGTGGATCGCCCACGCGCTCAGGCCCCGGGCCGGCTGGCGGTGGACGCGGGGCGCGAAGGAGGCCATCGTCACCGGCAAGCGCAGCCTGCTGCCCAGCGGGGTGACGGGCGTGGAGGGGGAGTTCGGCCGGGGGGACCCGGTGGACCTGGCGGACGCGGCCGGGACGGTGTTCGCCCGGGGCCTGTCCACCTACGACGCCAACGAGCTCAAGCGCATCGCCGGGCGGCGGAGCGCGGACATCGAGGCGGTGCTGGGCTACCGCTACCTGGACGAGGCGGTGCACCGCGACGACCTGGCGGTGCTGTAGCGGCCCCGGGCGCAAGCCGCCTAGATGGAGCAGGAGACGGACTTCACCGTGCCGGGCGTCTCGTCCGTGAGCCGCATCAGCGCGCGGAACTCCGGGGAGTCCACCTTCATCAGGAGCAGCGACACCTCCAGCTCCCCCGGCACCCGACCCAGCTGGAGCTTGCGCTCCTGGCCGTGCAGCAGCGCGAGCTGCGAGTGGCCTTCCCCCTCCGGCAGGGACAGGTCCACCTGGAGCTGGAAGGAGTCGCCCTCGCCCCTGGGCGTGAGCACCAGCCGGTAGTCCGGCACCGTGGCGCCCGGACGGCGGCGCTCGGCGCGCAGCGTGCGGCCCGCCTCGCCCAGCAGCTTGGGCTGGGCGATCAGCCGGCCGTCGCGCCGGACCTCCAGCGCGAAGTAGAGCGGTTCGGAGCGGGCGTGCGCGGGGGCGGAGACGAAGGCCAGCAGCACCAGCGCCAGCCCGGGAAGCCACGTCTTCAGCAGGGAGGTGCGGTCCATGGTCGAGCCCTCGTCAAAGCCTTGCGTCCGCCGCGTCGCCCCCACGGCAGCCAGCGGAGCGTCCACCAGAGGTCCTGGCGGAGGCACGCTGTCGCTTCTCACCCAATTCGACAGGGTCCAAGGAATAACCCAGACGCGCCCCGAGTGCGAGCCCCACGCCCGGGGTTGTCTGCTGCCTTGCGGACGAAACGAGGGGTACATGGCGGTACCTGCTTGCCTGTTCAGGTCGGGGCGACTATCTCCCCCTTGGACGGAGCCAGCCCCCTCCCGTGTTCCCTTCCTGTCCCTTTCCTGGCCTGCTCCCTTCTCCCACCCCGGAAGTCCCCGGTCTCTTGATCTCCCGGGTCCTGTCCGCCATCGTCACCGATCTCCTGAATGGACCGCACGGAACGCATCCTTGATCTCGTGGCACTGCTGCTCGACGCGCGGGAACCCATCTCGTGGGCCGAGCTGCGTGAGCACTTCCCCGCGGACTACGGCGGCTCGGACGACGCCGCTGAACGCAAGTTCGAACGCGACAAGGCGGAGCTCGTCGAGCTGGGCTTCCCGCTGAGCTACGTGCAGGGCGACGACGAGCGGCGCGACGGCTACCTCGTCGACCGCAACGTCTACTACCTGCCGGAGGCGGACCTCACGAAGGAGGAGCTGGCCGTCCTCTACGCCGCCGGGTCCGCCGCGCTCGCGTCCGGCGCGTTCCCGGGCCGCGACGACCTGGCGCACGCGCTGCGCAAAATCGGCTTCTTCGCCGGCGAGTCCCTGCCCACCCCGCGCGTGCGCATGGAGCTGGGCACCGGCCAGGAGGGCCAGGAGAAGGAGGTCTCCGCCCGCCTGGAGCAGCTCTGGGACGCGTGCTCCGCGCACAAGTGGGTGCAGCTCACCTACGGCAGCCCGCGCAAGGACGGCGTCACGGAGCGGCGCGTGGACCCCTACGGCCTGGCGCTGCGGCGCGGCGTCTGGACGCTGGTGGGCTACTGCCACCTGCGCCAGGGCCTGCGCACCTTCCACGTCCACCGCATCCGCGAGCTGAAGGTGAACACCGCCCGGCCGCGCACGCCGGACTTCGAGGTGCCGGCGGGCTTCTCGCTGGACGCCCACGTGGCCTGCTTCCCCTGGCAGTACCGCTTCCACGAACCCCTGGAGGTGACGCTCCAGCTCACCGGGCCGCAGGCCTCGCGCGCGGGCTCGCTGTTCCCGGGCGCGGCGCTGGAGCCGGTGGGGGAGGGCGTCGTGCGGGCCCGCTTCCCGGTGACGTTCCTGGACGGGCTGGCGCGGTTCGTCCTGTCCCTGGGCTCGGACTGCCGCATGGAGGGCCCTCCGGAGGCGCGCGAGCGCCTGGAGCACATGGCGGCGAACATCCTGGCGAAGCACGCGCCGGTGGAAGGTCAGCGGGTGAGCGCATGAGCAACGTCCACGAGCGGCTGCGCCGCCTGCTGTTCCTCGTCCCCTACGTCTCCAAGCACCCGGGCGTCACCGTGGACGCGCTGGCCAAGGCCCTCAACATCAGCCGCGAGGACCTGCTGGAGGAGCTGGACCTGCTCACCTGCGTGGGCCGGCCGCCCTTCAACCCGGACGACTACATCGACATCTACGTGGACAACGACCGCGTCTACGTGGACCTGGATCAGCGCCTGTTCGCGCCGCCCCGGCTGACCGCGGGCGAGGCCGCGGCCCTGGCCGCCGCGGCGGAGCTGTTGCGCCCGG
>NZ_JBKGHJ010000794.1:0-2546 GCF_046520365.1 Corallococcus sp. 4LFB | reverse complement strand
CCCAGCGACAGGGGCAGGAGGAGCGGGGACGCGAACCACCTCTTGCGCTCCGGCACCACCGCCGGCCGCGCGGGGGCCGGTCGCAGCCTCGCGAACAGCGCCTGCTCCAGGAGCGCGCTGCGGGCCTGGGGCAGCGCGCGCTGCTCCAGCACCGACTCCACGCGCGACAGCCGCGTGTACGCCTCCTGACAGTCGGGGCACGTGGCCAGGTGCGCGCGCAGGCGCTCGAAGCCGTCCGCGTCCAGCCCGTCCCGGCCCTTCTCGAAGAGGGCGGCCATGGCCTGCTTCATCCGGCGGTCGTCACAGCCACTCATCGCGCACTCCGCCGCTTGAAGAAGCTCCAGCCCTGCGTCTCCAGGTCCTCGAGGTACCCCTTCGACTGGAGGAACCCCAGCAGCCTGGACTTCAGCCCGAACTCGCGCCGCCGCACCTGGATGCGCGTGAGGCCCAGCGCCGTGGCCGCCTCTTCCTGGGCCACGCCCTCGCCGAAGCGCAGCTCGAACAGCCGGTGCTCCTCCCGCGACAGGCCGTCCTTGAACGCCGCGAGCAGCGCCTCCACCTCGCGGTCCTCCAGCAGCTCCGCCAGCCCGCCGTCCTCGGGGGAGGACTCGGTGAGCCCCTCGAAGGCCTCGTCCCGGCCCACCAGCTCGCGCTCGCGCGACTGCTCCAGCAGCACGTTGCGCGCGATGCCCATCAGGAAGTGGGCATACGGACGCGTGCCGTTGTAGGCCGCGCGCGTGCGCGGCTCGAAGGCGCGGGCGAAGGTCTCCAGCAGCGTGTTCTCCAACTCCATCGCGTTCCTCAGGCGGGTGAAGGCTCCCCGCCATGCGGCCGCCTTGAGCAGGCGGGCGAGCGGCTCCGCGTGCGCGCGATACACCTCCGCCAGCACCTCCGGGGTGCCTTCGCGAAAACGGCGCAGCGTGTCGTCATCCCACTCCATCCCTCAAGGGCTTACCGCGTCCGTCGCGGTCCCGTCATCCGCATGTTGTCGCGAGCGGCCTCCGGTGGATTGTCGGTTGCACCCCATGGCATTCTTTCGCACTGCGCACCGCGCAATCCCTGATGCGAAAGCCCTCTCACAGGACCCTGGCCCTGGGTGTACTCCTGCTGGCCGGAACCGCTGCGAGCGCCGCGCCGGAGCAGGTGCACTACGCCCTCATCGTGGCCAGCAACACGGGCACCGAGCCGTCCCAGGCCCCCCTGCGCTACGCGGACGACGACGGCGCCCGCTACTACGAGCTGTTCGCCCCCCGCTCGCGGGAGGTGGTGCTGCTGAGCGTGCTGGACGCGGACACGCAGGCCCTGCACCCGGGGCTGGCCGCGAAGACGCGGGCCCCCACCCACGCCGCGCTGTGGGACGCGCTCGCCCGCCTGAACGGCCGCATGGCGGAGGACCGGGCGAAGGGCGCGGTGCCCGTGCTGTCCTTCGTCTTCGTGGGCCACGGCAAGCGCGGCGCCGCGGGTGAAGGGTCGGTCAGCCTGCTGGACGGGCCGCTGACGCGCACGGAGCTGTACGCGCGGGTGCTGGCGCCGAGCAAGGCGTCCTTCCTCCAGCTCATCGTGGACGCGTGTGATTCGTACTTCTTCGTCCACTCGCGCGGCGCGCTGCCGGTGGGCCCGGCGTACGCGGACGCGGTGAAGGGCCTCCTGGGCAACCGCGAGCTGGCGCGCTTCCCCCAGGTGGGGGTGGTGCTGTCCACGTCGTCGGAGCAGGAGAGCCACGAGTGGAGCGCCATCCGCTCCGGCGTCTTCAGCCACATGGTGCGCTCGGCGCTGTCGGGCGCGGGGGACGTGAACGGGGACGGCAAGGTGGACTACGCGGAGCTGCGGGCCTTCGTGGCCGCCGCCAGCCAGGGCATGGACGACATGCGGGGCCAGCCGCGCGTGTACATCCAGCCGCCCGCGCTGGACCGGGCGTTCGCCCTGACGGACCTGGCGGCCGCCGCGTCGCTGGGCTACCTGCTGGTGCCCACGGGCGTGGCGGGCCGGCTGTGGGTGGAGGACGCGCGGGGCATCCGCGTGGTGGAGCTGCACAAGGAGCGCGAGCGGCCGCTGGTGGTGTCGCTGCCCGTGGGGCGCGGCTACTACCTCCGGGCCAACGGCCGTGAGGCGCCATTCGCCATCACCCGGGCGTCGGAGGTGGTGGACGCGGGCGGCCTGCGCTGGAGCGACGCGAGCGTGGCGGCCCGGGGCGCGGTGCAGGACGCGCTGCGCGACAAGCTCTTCTCCGTGCCGTTCGGACCGCGCTTCTACCGGGGTTACATGGCGAGCCTCGGCATCACGCCGTCGTCGGACGAGGCCGACGCGGTCCTGGTGCCATGAGCCCCCCCGCGTCCCTGCTGCTCATGCTGCTGCGGATGTCCGCGCCGTGCGACGCGCAGACGCGCGTGGTGCTCGTGCCCTTCGAGAGGCTGGCCCTGCCGTCCGAGGACGCGCGCGAGCTGGAGGACGCCACGCGGCGCGCGGTGGCCGCGCTGCCGGACGCGTGCCTGGAGTCGCGCGAGGACACGGTGGCGAGGCTGCGCGGCGCGGGGCGCGGCGCTGGC
>NZ_JBKGHJ010000793.1:0-2546 GCF_046520365.1 Corallococcus sp. 4LFB | reverse complement strand
TGGTCGTCGCCGCGGCCGCCACGCACTACGCCGTGCTGATGGACTTCGTGGGGGGATAGGGATTGCCGCGTCCGCCCGACGCGCCGTAAATAGGCCATCGCCGACCTGTCGCCTCCTGCCTTCGGTGGCCATGCGCATCCACGCCTGCATCGCGATCCTGCTCCTCATTTCGGCCTGCGCGACGACGGTTCCCGCCACGAAGGCGCCCACGGTGCGCGGCCGGAGGATTGGCAACCTCCAGCGAGCGGCGGCGCTGCCCTGGAGGGACGGTGGGAAGTGCGTTGTTCGCGAAGCGTCCCGGCCCTGGCCTGTCTTGGTGGAGCGGTGCTACCGGGCCCTCGACCATGACCGGGTCGAGTTCCACGACACCGAGGGAAGATGCGCGGTCGCCTCCTCTGGCGCCGCCGCCGTGGGACTCGGGTTCTGCGTGCTGGCGGCCCCTGAAATTGTCGTGGGAGCCGTGATCGTCCTTGGCGTGGTGGTGGTCGCCGTCGCCATCAAGGAGGAGCTGGATGCTTATGAGCTACGGCACCACTATCCCGAGGAAGCAGGGCCCGCGCGAGAAACGAGGTTCGCGGCTCGGGAGGTTGTAGCGAACCGTAAGCCCAAGCTGGAGCCGGAGCCCGCGGGAAAGGACTGGCAGCCCCCGGTGCCACCCGTGCCCGTGGACCGGACGCGCCACGCCAGTTGCGAGCCCGTTCCAGTGCCTCATGCAGGTGAGGACAATGCGCATAACGAGTGCGCCGACAAGTTCCCGCCCAACCGCTACCCCGGCAACGACGTGCTCGTGAACGGCAAGCGCTTTGATGCGCTGCAAGTCGGCGTGCGTGTGCTGTGGGAGATCAAGACATATCAATTCGACACGTACAGTGACTTTCTGAAGGAACGGGTGATCGAACAGCAGGTGGAAGAGTTCCAGGAGGATCGGAACATCGCGGAGGAATGTGGATATCGCTTCGTCGTTGGGGTGAGCAGTACCGCGCACAAGGAAGCCCTGCTCCGCCTGGATCCCAGCCTCCAGATCGCCGTCACGGGCTGCAAACGATGACCCCACGAAAACGCCTCGAACTGAACGTCTATGCGCCTGCGCTCGTGAGGGATGACGGCCGTACACTCGCTGTCGTCCGGGGTGTAGAGCTGGCGCTGCCCGGCTTGCGCCTGGAGTGGGAACTAGACAAAGAAGGGCGTCCCGTTGAGGTACCGCGACGCGAAGCCTGGCTCGCTGAGGCAGCCACACGCGGAAAGCTCCCGTTGCTATGCAACGGCGACGAGAGCTACCCCGTGACCATCTCCGGGCTGCGGCGATTCGCCAGCGCGAGCGCTGGCGGTCAACCCCAGTTCCAGGTCCATGCGAAGCTGCCACTGGACGCGCCCGTCATCACGGCAGCATCCACCGTGCTTGAAGCCGTGACAGAAGGCGCACGTGCATACTGGGGGCAGGCAACTCCAGACGCCGCCGCGGTGGACATCGCGTATCAGATCGCCCCCACGCCGGAAGGACCACCCTCCCCACGCCGGGGGCTGCCTGCCCTGAAGCTCTTCCAGAACATCCGCTCACCAGAGATTCCCTATTACCTCGGGTGGCTGAACTTCTGGTCAGCCGCTGCCGCACGGGCCATCGGGTTCCCGGATCCTGCTCGCGATGCCGAATGGCTCTCACGGGCGCGGCGTACAGCATCGGGCGGGTGGGTCGTGCAGCTCACGGAGGCGCCCCTCGACCTGGACGACCCTTCCCACCTGGACGCGCTCAAGCGGGCCTACGAGCGATTCCCTGGAATCGGCGGGCGGCTGGTGCCCTGACCCAGGATGGAGAGGGACTGTCGGCCACCGCACGCCGCATCGGGCCGCGGCTCCAGGTGCGGCGCCCCGTGGCGGGATGGACCCTTCCTCCCGGGAGGAAGCACCATGGCCGGCTCGACGCTCACCACGCAGTGCTGCATCGCGGGCGGAGGTCCGGCGGGCATGATGCTGGGGCTGCTGCTGGCCCGGGCCGGCGTGGAGGTGAAGGTGCTGGAGAAGCACGCGGACTTCCTGCGCGACTTCCGGGGCGACACCCTCCACCCGTCCACGCTGGAGCTGATGCACGAGCTGGGATGGCTGGACGAGCTGCTCGCCCTTCCCCACTCGGAGGTCCGGGACCTGCGCTTCCAGCTTGGCACGCACGACCTCCAGGTGGGCGACTTCCGCCACCTCCCCACGCACGCGCGCTACCTCGCGTTCATGCCGCAGTGGGATCTGCTCGACTTCATCGCGCGCAAGGCCGCCCTGTACCCGGGGTTCCAGCTGCTGCGCCGCACGGAGGTGACGGACCTCGTGCGTGACGACAAGGGCCAGACGGTCGGGGTGCGCGCGCGGACGCCCGAGGGCCCGCTGGAGGTGCGCGCGTCGCTGGTGGTGGCGGCGGACGGCCGGACCTCCACGCTGCGCCAGCAGTCCGGCCTGGAGGTGAAGGTCCTGGGCGCCCCCATGGACGTGCTCTGGTTCCGCGTGTCGCGCCAGGCCGAGGACGGGACCCGCCCTGGCCGCTTCGAGCGCGGACAGGTCCT
>NZ_JBKGHJ010000792.1:0-2550 GCF_046520365.1 Corallococcus sp. 4LFB | reverse complement strand
GACGGCCGGTGCTGCCGGACGTGTAGATGAGGTAGGCGAGGTGCCCGGCGTGGATATCCGCCTCGGGCGCCGTGGTGGGCTGCTTCGCCAACTCCGCATCCGAGTCGAGGCACACGGGCGTTGCGGACGTTTCAGGAAGGGCCTGCAAGAGATGCGAGTGGGCGACGAGAGCGGGGCCCTGCGCGTCCTCCAGCAACCAGCCCAGTCGCTCGCGCGGGTAGCTGGGGTCAAGCGGCACATACGCGCCACCGGCCTTGAGGATGCCGAGGGCTCCGATGACGAGGTCTTCGGTGCGCTCGACACAGAGGCCCACGCGGACCTCGGGCCCGACGCCCAGGCCACGCAGACGGTGGGCGAGCTGATTCGCCTTCGCGTCCACCTCGCGGTACGTCAGCTGCCGCTCGGGCGTGATGACAGCCAGCGCGTCCGGTGTGCGGCGCACCTGGGCCTCCACCATCGCGGGGATGCTCGGCTCGCGAATCGCGGGTGCTGCTTCCGGGTTCCAGTCGACGAGGAGTTGCTGGCGCTCGGAGTCAGTGAGCAGCGGCAGATCGCTCAGCCGCGTGTCGGGCTTCTGCGCGATGGCACCCAGCAGCACACCGAAGTGGCCCGCCATCCGCTGGATGGTCGCCGCATCGAACAGGTCCGTCGCGTACTCCAATGAACCGACCAGCCCTCCCTGGACCTCTTGCAGCGAGAGCGAGAGGTCGAACATCGCGGAGTGGGCTTCCAGGGGCACGGCCTGGAACGACAGGCCCGGCAGGTGCAGTGCCCGGGTCGGCGTGTTCTGCAGGACGAACATGGCCTGGAAGAGCGGGCTGCGGCTCAGGTCCCGCGTGGGCTGCACGGCTTCGACGAGCTTCTCGAAGGGCAGGTGCTGGTGCTCGAAGGCCGCGAGCGTCGTGCCTCGAACCTGGGCGAGCAGCTCACGGAACGTCGCACGCGGGTTCAGCTGGGCGCGCAGGACCAGGGTGTTGATGAAGAAGCCGATGAGGCCTTCGGTCTCCGCCTGGGTGCGGCCCGCGATGGGTGAGCCCACGCTGACGTCGTCCTGCGCGGAGTAGCGCGACAGCAGCACCTGGAAGGCCGCCAGCAGCGTCATGAAGGGCGTGGCATTTTCACGCTGAGCCAGGGCCTTGAGTCCTTCCGCGATGCTGGCGGGAATCCGCACCTCCACGGTGGCGCCCCGGTGGGACTGCACGGGCGGACGCGCGCGGTCCGTCGGCAGCTCCAGCGCGGAAGGCGCTCCCTCCAATTGCTGCTTCCAGTAACCCAGTTGCGCGTCGAGCACCTCGCCCTGGAGCCAGTTGCGCTGCCACGCCGCGAAGTCCGCGTACTGCACGGGCAGCGGTGAGAGGACCGGCGTGCTTCCCGAGGTGAAGGCCTCGTAGAAGGCCACCATCTCGCGCACGAGGACGCCCATGGACCAGCCGTCGGAGACGATGTGGTGCATCGTCACCAGCAGCAGGTGTTCATTCTGCTCCAGGCGCACCAGCGTGCTGCGCAGCAGCGGGCCCGTGGTGAGGTCGAACGGCCGCCGCGCTTCTTCATCGGCCAGCCGCCGGGACTCTTCCTGTCGCTGGGCAGCCGGCAAGGAAGAGAGGTCCACGAGAGGCAGTGTCCACTCCGCCGGGGCATGGATGCGCTGGGTGGGCTGGCCCTGGTGCTCGTGGAAGGTGGTGCGCAGGGCTTCGTGGCGCTGGACGAGCGACTCGAAGGCGCGGCGCAGCGCTTCGAGGTCCAGGTGGCCGGAGAGTTGGAGCGCGGTGGGCAGGTTGTAGGACGCGTCCCCTGGCTGGAGCTGATCCAACAGCCACAGCCGCTGCTGCGCGAAGGACAACGGCTCGGAGGCGGCGCGGGTCGCGGCCCTGCGCAGGGGAACCGACGGCGCGGTGGTCCCCTCGGAGTCGATGCGCCGGGCGAGGGCAGCGATGGTGGGTGCCTCGAACAGCGCACGCAGGGGCAGCTCCCTGCGGAAGGTGGCACGCACTCGCGAGACGAGCTGGGTGGCCAGCAGCGAATGGCCTCCGAGCGCGAAGAAGTCGGAGTGGATGCCCACGCGCTCTACGTGCAGCACCTGCTCGAAGAGCGGGGCGAGTCGTTCCTCGGTGGGCGTTTGCGGCGCGACGTAGCGGTTCGCGGGCTCCGAACTCACCGGCGCGGGCAGGGCCTTGCGGTCCACCTTGCCGTTGGTGTTGAGCGGCAGGGCCTCCAGCACGAGGAAGGCGGAGGGCACCATGTACTCGGGCAGGTGTTGCTTGAGCCAGAGCTTGAGGTCGTCCGCCGACGGCGCGGTCTCCACTTCGCCGTCCGAGAGGACCACGTAGGCGACGAGCCGCTTGTCACCGGGCACGTCCTCGCGCGCCAGCACCACGGCTTCATGGATCCCCGAGTGCTTGAGGAGGGCGGCTTCGATTTCACCCAGCTCGATGCGGAAGCCACGCACCTTCACCTGGAAGTCAGCACGGCCCAGGTAGTCGAGCATCCCGTCCGCACGCCAGCGCACCACGTCGCCGGTGCGGTAGAGGCGGGCACCCGGGGTGGAGGAGA
>NZ_JBKGHJ010000791.1:0-2551 GCF_046520365.1 Corallococcus sp. 4LFB | reverse complement strand
CGGCCGCGGGCAGGGCGGGCTCCGCGGGGGCGCCCGCCACGGCGGCCTGGAAGTGGCCCGGGACGAAGGGCTTCGCGAAGTGCGTGTCCTGGCCCTTGTCGAGCATCCGGAGCATGTGGGTGGCCTCGGACACGTGCTCCTTCTCCTCCTCCGCCAGGTGGAGGAAGAAGGCGCGGACCTCCGGATTGGAGGAGTCCTCGGCGTAGGCCTCGTACTCGTTGATGGTCTCGAGCTCGCGTGCCAGCACGGCGCGGATGCGCGCGACGTCGGACCGCTCGGTGTCGGACTTTCCGGCCATTGGGAGCGGACCCTCGCAACCCGGGGAGTGACCGTCAAGTGAAACAGCGGTCGAAGGGTTTCCTGCTGCATGCCCAAGAACGCCGGACGTAGAGTCCGCCCCTTCGTGACCGCCCCCGCTCCCGCATCGCCGCCCCCATCCGGTCCTCCGGCCGCTCCCCCAACGTCCGTCCCTGAACGCAGCGCGGGAGGGCGGGGCGCGATGCTGGTGGGCATCGGCATCCTGGCGTCGCGGCTGATGGGCCTGGTGCGCGAGCGCGTCTTCGCGCACTACCTGGGCAACGCGGAGGCCGCCGCCGTCTTCAAGGCCGCGCTGCGCATCCCCAACTTCCTCCAGAACCTCTTTGGCGAGGGCGTGCTGTCCGGCTCCTTCATCCCCGTCTACGCCCAGCTCCTGGGCAAGAAGGACGCGGACGAGGCGGACCGGGTCGCGGGCGCGGTGTTCGGCCTGCTGGCCCTGGCCACGGGCGTGATGGTGGCGCTGGGGATGCTGGCCACGCCCCTGTTCGTGGACCTCATCGCGCCGGGCTTCGAGGGCGGCGAGCGCGACCTGGCCGTGCGGCTGGTGCGCATCCTGTTCCCCGGCACGGGCTTCCTGGTGCTGAGCGCGTGGTGCCTGGGCATCCTCAACAGCCACCGGCGCTTCCTGCTGTCCTACCTGGCGCCGGTGGTGTGGAACATCGTCATCATCGCCACGCTGCTGGTGATGGGCGGCCGGTACACGGCCGGCGGCCGCGTCGCGGAGGAGGCCCTGACGGAGTGGCTGGCCTACGGCGTCGTGCTGGGCAGCTTCCTCCAGTTCGCGGTGCAGGTGCCCACGGTGATGCGCCTGCTGGGCCGCTTCCGCCCGGTGGTGTCGCTGGCGAGCGCGTCGGTGCGCCAGGTGCTGAAGAACTTCGGCCCGGTGGTGCTGGGGCGGGGCGTGGTGCAGTTCAGCGCGTGGGTGGACACCGCATTCGCGTCGCTCATCTCCAACCGCGCGCTGTCCTCGCTGCTCTACGCGCAGACCATCTACCTCATCCCGGTGAGCCTCTTCGGCATGGCGGTGTCCGCGGCGGAGCTGCCGGAGATGGCGCGCGCCACGGCGGAAGGGGAGGCCCAGGCGCACGCGAAGCTGCGAAGCCGCATCGACGCGGGCTCGCGGCGCATCGCCTTCTGGGTGGTGCCGTCCGCCGCCGCGCTGCTGTTCCTGGGGGACCTGGTGAGCGGCGCGCTCCTGCAGACGGGCCGCTTCGGCGCGGCGGACTCGCGCTACCTCTGGTACCTGCTGATGGGCGCGGCGGTGGGCCTGGTGGCCTCCACCGTGGGCCGGCTCTACGCGTCCGCCTTCTACGCGCTGAAGGATCCGAAGACGCCCCTGCGCTACGCCATCGTGCGCGTGGCCCTGGGCACCGTGAAGGCGTGGTTCCTGGCGCTGTGGCTGCCGGAGCGGCTGGGGCTGCCCCGGGAGCTGGGCGCGGCCTTCCTCACCCTGTCCAGCGGCATCGTGGCCTGGGTGGAGACCACGCTCCTGCGCCGCAAGCTGCGCTCCATGGTCGGGCCCGTGGGCCTGCCGGCGGGGCTGCTGCCCCGGCTGTACGGCGCGGCGGTGGTGGGCGGGCTCGTGGCGCTGGCCGTCAAACAGGGCCTCACCGGCCTCCTGGGCCCCATGCCCGGGGTGGGCGTGGAGTGGGGCGGGGCGCTGCTCGTGCCGCCCCGGCTGCACCCGGTGCTGGGGCTCCTGGCGACGGCGGTGCCCTTCGGGGTCGTCTACTTCGCGGTGTCCGCCGCGCTGGGCGTCCCGGAGGCGGGCGCCGTCTTCCGCAAGGTGGGCCGGAAGCTGGGGCTCGCCCGGTAGACGCGGCGCGGCGCCCGGTGGGACGGCTGCCTTCCAGGCGGTGGCTGGGCGCTCGAACGGAATGCACGACAGGCCCCTCTCCGTTGCGATAGGAGGCCGAATTTTAGGGGGATGGCCGTATGCGGCTTCCTCCGGGCATGGCGCGCGTGTAGAGTGCGCCGCCTTTTTCAAGAGGCCCTGACTTCAAGGAAGTCCCGGGTCGAAATCGTCAACGGAAGGTCTCGGCAGTGAGCGACGAGAAGAGCGGCGGTAATTCGGGCGGTCCTGGCGGTTTCGGTCCCAAGAAGCCGAAGGCCACGTTTGGCGACGTGATGCTGGGCATCCCTTCGGGGGGCCAGGGCAACGAGCGCGGCGGTGGCCGTGGTGGCCGCGACGAGAAGAGCGGCCCGGGCCGCGGCGAGCGCGGTCCGCGCGACG
>NZ_JBKGHJ010000790.1:0-2553 GCF_046520365.1 Corallococcus sp. 4LFB | reverse complement strand
GGCTTGTTCGCGGCCCTCGCGGCCACCACGACGCGGCAGCGCCCCCGACGCAGGCACCGCGCGCTGCCTCGACGCCGCGGCCGGGTGCCGCTGCACCAGCGCGGAGAACTCCGCGTGCAGCTCGCCGCCCGACTTCGGACGGGCCAGGGGGTTCGGGTTGAGCGCGCGCCGGTAGAGGGACTCGAACGCGGGCGGCAGGTCCGGATGCCGCACCGACACCTCTGGCACCCCGCCGTCCTCCGGCAGGAGCCCCGTCACCATCTCGCCCATCAACACGCCCAGCGAGTACACGTCCATGCGCGTGTCCAGCTCCGCGCCATTCACGTACTCGGGAGCGATGTACGCCGCCGCCCGGTGCCCCCTCTGCGCCTGCACGAAGGGCAGGTGCGGCACCGCGAGCCCCAGCCCGTAGTCCGACACCTTCAGCATGTCCGGCAGGACGAAGACGTTCTCCGGCTTCACGTCCGAGTGCGGCCCGAAGCGGTGCGCCCCGTCCAGCGCCGCCGCCATCTGCGCCAGCAGCGGCTCCACTTCCTTCAGCGAGAACAGCTGCCCCTTCGCCGCGCGCTGCTCCATCATCCGGCGCAGCGTGAGCCCTTCCAGCAGCTGCATCGTGAAGAAGGGCCGGTCCCCGTCCACGCCCTCCTCGTACACGCGCACCAGGTTGGGGTGGTTGAGCTTCTTGCCCACCCGCATGGACAGCGCGAACTGCGTGCGCTCCTCCGGCTGCTGCACCAGCCGGGGCTGGATGACCTTCAGCGCCACCTCCACGTCGATGGCCTGGTCCTCCGCGCGGAAGACGAAGCCCAGCGGCCCCGACCCGACGACCTCCTGGATGGCGTAGCGGTCCGCGACGACGTCGCCCGGCTTGTAGGGCGCGCCCTCCGCTCCCTTCCGGCGCGCGGCCCCCGCGGCCTGACGCGCGGCCGCGTCCAGCTTCTGGCCACACGTGGCGCAGGTTTCACTCGTATCGGGGACATGGCTGCCGCAGCGGTAGCAGAGCAAAGCAGTGAAACTCCGGAACAGGGCCGCGGGGGGGCGACCTTCCCGGCGGACGGCCGGGGGCCTCCATTCTGCCCGCTCCGGAGCCATTGAGGAACGACGTTGCGCACCGGGGCCGCTAGCGGCCCGTGGACCCGAAACCTCCGTCACCCCGGGAAGTCACTTCCAGCACGTCCACCTCGCGCAGCGCCGTGGCCGTCACCGGGGCCACCACCAGTTGGGCCACCCGGTCGCCCCGACGCAGGGTGAAGGGGGTGTTGGACAGGTTCACGAGCAGCACCTGCACCTCCCCCCGGTAGTCCGCGTCCACCGTCCCGGGGGAGTTGAGGCACGTCACCCCATGTCGCAGCGCCAGCCCCGAGCGGGGCCGCACCTGCCCCTCGAAGCCCGGGGGGAGCGCGAACGCCAGCCCCGTGGGCACCGCCAGCCGCTCCAGGGGCTGGAGCACCCGCTCCCCGTCGATGTCGGCCCGAAGGTCCAACCCGGCCGCCAGCTCCGTCTCGTAGCGGGGCAGGGGCAGCGGGTCCGGATGCGAGCGCACCCGGCGCACGGGGACGGTCAGCGTGGGGTCCATGCCCCCTGCCGTACCACGCACCCCTCCCCCCCTCCATTTCCTGGCCCGACGTCATGGGTCGTGTGGCCCTGCCTCACAGCTCGGTCGCGCCGTCCGCCACGCGCAGGGCGGTGCGGAACCCGAACGGGTCCACCGGCCGCGCGGCCAGCTCCAGCTGGTAGTGCAGGTGCGGCCCGGTGGACCGGCCCGTGCTGCCCGACAGCGCGATGGCCTGCCCCTTCTCCACGCGCGTGCCCGCCTTCACCAAGAGCTCCGAGTTGTGGCAGTACGCCGTCGTCACGCCCCGCCCGTGGTCCAGCACCAGCACGCGGCCGTTGACGGAGTCCTCGCTCGCGCGGCGCACCACGCCCGCGGCCACCGCCGTCACCGTCGTGCCCGAGCGCACCGCCAGGTCCACCCCGGTGTGCATCCGGCGCGTGCGCAGCGTGGGGTGGACGCGGTAGCCGAAGGGGCTCGTCACGGGAGCGCTCTCCGCCACCGGCCACCCGAGCATCAGCGCCGTGGACAGCGCCAGCGCCTGCGCCGCGCCCACGGAGGAGCCCTCGAAGCCCGGGGGCAGCTGCTTCGCCAGGCGCTCCAGGCTCAGCGCCCCGCCCTCCGCGCCCACCCGCTGCAGCGCGAAGCGCGCGGGCACCCGCCCCGCGAACACCGCCGTCACCCGCGCCTCCTCCGACGGGAAGTCCCCGGCGAGCGCGTCCAGCAGCCGCCGCGTCGCCGCCGGTCCGCGCAAGGCATCCACCAGCGCCTCCGGAGCGATGCCCTGCTCACGGGCCAGGGCCAGCGCGGGCTCGCGGGCCTTCGGGTCCAGGGCCTTCAGCGCCGAGTGCGTCCCCCACGCCAGCGCCTCCGCGCTCGTGGGCACGCGCGTGAGCATCGCGGCGGGCAGCGCGTCCGGCACGGGCACCGCCGTGCCGCTCACGCCGTCGTAGTACGCGAGCAGCGGCCGGGCCGTGGTGCGCGTGTGGAAGGCCCAGGCC
>NZ_JBKGHJ010000078.1:0-22408 GCF_046520365.1 Corallococcus sp. 4LFB | reverse complement strand
CGGGGTCCGGCCGCGTGTTGCCGAGCAGCGTCCCGTCCGCGGCGCGCAGCGTGACGCGCATGCCCATGCGCTGCTGGGCGCGGTCGAGCGACGCCTGGAGCGCGGCGGGGTGGTCGCGCAGGTTGGACCACTCGTCGACGAAGTAGGACAGCTCGTCGTCGAAGCGGTTGCGCCAGGACTCGTTGCGCAACAAGTCGCGCGCGAGCATGAGCGACACGCCCACGAGGACGATTTGAATGACCCCCACCAGGTAGATGCGGGGGAGCAGGCCCATGGGGAGGCGGAAGAACCTCACGACTCCGCCTCGGGCTCGGTGGCCAGCATGTAGCCGGCGCCGCGGACCGTCTTGAGCAGGCGTGGGTTGCGGGGGTCCACCTCCAGCTTCTGGCGCAGGCGGAAGATGTGCACGTCCACGGAGCGGTCGAAGACCTCGTCCGCGCTGCCCTTCACCAGGTCGAGCAGCTGCTCGCGGCTGAGGACGCGGCCGGCGCGCTCGGCCAGGACGCGCAGCAGGCTGAACTCATACGTGGTGAGCGACAGCGGCTTGCCGTCCAGGGACGCGCTCAGGCTGCGGGGGTCCAGCACCAGGCGGCCCGCGTGCACGGGGTGGCTGGTGGGGCCCACCTTGCCGCGCGCGCGGCGCACCTGGGCGCGGATGCGGGCCAGCAGCTCGCGTGACGAGTAGGGCTTGGGCAGGTAGTCATCCGCGCCGGACTCCAGGCCCAGGACGCGGTCGGCCTCTTCGCCGCGCGCGGTGAGCATGATGATGGGCACGTCCGTGCGGGTGCGCAGCTCGCGGCAGACCTCCAGGCCGTCGCGGCCGGGGAGCATGAGGTCCAGGAGGATGACGTCGAAGGTGTGGCGGACCGTCTGGAGGAGCGCGTCGGTGCCGGACGCGGACACGGTGACGATGATGCCGTGCTCCTGGAGGTAGCGGGCGGTGAGCCGCGCCAGGCGTTCATCGTCCTCCACGAGGAGCACCTGGATGGTGGCTTCCTCGGAGGGCGTGGGGCGTGGGGTCGTCTCCATGGGTCGGGTCTCCGCGAGGGCTGCGGTCCGCCTCCGGGCCGCGACCTGTAACCTCCCACCCGTACATTTCCAGGGGGCTACGGGCCCATGACGAAATATTACGAACGGCGGTCCGGAGGGACATCCCGAGGGCGTTCAGGGGGACGGCCGCAACGGAACCGGAATTCAGCCCTCGCCATGCATCCGGACGAGCCCCCGCCGGTCCACCTTGCCCGCCGGGGTGCGAGGCAGGGCCTCCAGCAGCCGCAGCGTGCGGGGCAGCTTGTAGCGGGCGAGCCGGCCGGCACAGAAGGCCACCAGCGCCTCCAGGGTCGGCTCCGCGCCCGGCCGGGGGACGACGAGGGCCCGGGGGACCTCGCCCCACTTCGGGTCGGGGACGCCGATGACGGCGACCTCGGCGACGTCGGGGTGGCCGGCGAGGACGCTCTCGACCTCGGAGGGGTGGATGTTCTCGCCGCCGGAGATGATCAGGTCCTTGGCGCGGCCCTCGATGCGGAAGAAGCCCTGTGCGTCGCGGGAGGCCAGGTCGCCGGTGTGCAGCCAGCCGTCCACGAAGGTGCGAGCGGTCTCCTCCGGGCGCGCCAGTAGCCGGCGCACAGGTGGGGGCCGCGAAGGAGCAGCTCGCCCACGTCTCCGGGGCGCTGTTCACCGTCGATGCGCGCTTCGACGTGGAACAGGGGCACGCCGACGAAGCCCGCGTGCGAGCGCATGACGGCGTCAGGGAGGAAGAAGTTGTTGGGGCCGCCCTCGGTGAGGCCGTAGCCGGTGCGGAACGGGATGTCGCGAGCGAAGAAGCGCTCGAAGACAGGGGCGGGACAGGGGGCGCCGCCGCTGATGAGCAGCTTGAGGCGGGAGAAGTCCACGGCCTCGAAGCGGGGATGCCGCTGCATCTCGATGAACATGGTGGGCACGCCGAACACGAGGTTCACGGAGCCCGAGTCGATGAGGTCGAAGGTCTGGCCCACGTCGAAGGCCCGGCACACGACGGAGGCACCGCCCACGTACACCAGGGGCAGTGCGAACACGTTGAGGCCGCCAGTGTGGAACAGGGGCGCGTTGACGAGCGCGACGTCGTCCTGGGTGAGGCCCCAGCTCACGACGGTGTTCACGGCATTGGCGGTGAGCGAGCCATGCGTGAGCACGGCGGACTTCGGAAGGCCGGTGCTCCCGCCGGTGGAGCACAGCACCCACGGTGAGTCCGGCTCCAGCTCGATGGAGGGCAGCGAGCCGGTCAGGGTTTCGCGCGAGCAGAAGAGCGGATCCGCCAGGGAGACCCACTGCGCCGGGAGCCGGGAGCGCAGGGCGTCGGCCTGAGCGCGGAACTCCGGTCCGAAGAGGACGACGGAGGGGGCGACATCGGAGAGCAGGCCGTGGAGCTCCTCCACGCCCAGACGCCAGTTGAGCGGCTGGAGCACGGCGCCCAGCTTGGCGCACGCGAACACCAGGTCCAGCGTCTCCACGCCGTTGAAGGCAAGGACGGAGACGCGGTCGCCCAAGCCCACGCCCAGGTCGCGAAGCAGCAGCGCGGTCCGGTGCGCGGAGTCATTCCACTCCGCCCACGAGATGCGCCGCCCACCCCGGAGCGAATCAACGAGCGCCGTGCGCTCCGGGGCGAGCAAGGCCCGCCGGGCCAGCCAGTCGTGGACGATGGGCATGCGGCTCCAGGCTAGAGCACGATGCGCTTCCTGCATCGGACTCTGGCGACTCAATCTGGCGACTCAATCTGGCTACTTGATCTGGTATCAGATCTACTCCTGCCCGGGAGCTGCTAGCACGATGAAGTGCCCGCCGCGCCGCTGGAGAACGTCAGATGCCTTCCGCCGAGAGTCCCGGCCTGTCCCCTTCCAGTCCCACCGGGCGTCGGGCTCCCTTGATCTCGCGTGTGATCCTGCGTGACTTCCGCAGCATCGAGGCTTGCGACGTTGCCCTGGGGCCACTGACGTTCCTCGTCGGCCCGAATGGCTCCGGAAAGAGCAACTTCCTAGATGCGCTGAGGCTCATCACGGATGCCTTACGAACCTCATTGGATCAGGCACTGCGGACCCGAGGAGGGGCCGCCCTTATCGTGCGTCGTGGACTGAGTGGGTCGAGTCAGTTCGAGATTCGACTCGACTTCGAGCTGTCCGATGGCACCACCGGACACTACTCCGTCTGCATCGCCATCCCTGAAATCGGGGACCATGTAGTGCAAGAGGAGGAATGCGTCGTAGGGCGAGCGAAGTATCACGTCCGCGAAGGAAGGATTCTCGTTCCTCCGGCACCAGTCTCACCCCCCGCCGCGGATGACCGCCTCTACCTGGTCAATGCGTCAGGGCTGCCCGAGTTCCGCCCCATCTTCGACGCACTCTCGAACATGGGCTTCTACAACCTCAATCCCGACCAGCTTCGAACAGCACAACCTGCTGACAAGGGGGACCTGCTGCTCCGTGATGGTTCCAACCTCCCAAGCGTTCTGGAACGACTGGAGAAGCGCGACGTCGATGTCAAGAAGCGCATCGAGGAATACCTGGGAGCCATCGTGCCCGGACTTTCGAGCGTTGGTCACAAGCGACTTGAGCACCTGGAAACCTTGCAGTTCCGGCAGCGAATCATAGAGGGACGCGAGGTCTACGAGCCGTATCCAGCCATCAGCATGTCCGACGGCACACTCCGCGCCCTTGGTATTCTAGTCGCGCTGTTCCAGACACGGGTCGAACCGCGAATCCAGCTCGTGGGCATCGAGGAGCCCGAAGTCGCGCTTCATCCCGCAGCGACCGGCGTCCTGCGCGATGCGCTTCGGGATGCATCCCAGCATGCCCAGGTCATCGTCACGAGCCACAGCCCGGAGCTACTCGACGACCCGAGCATTCGAGGCGACGAGGTCCTTTCGGTGGCATCGGAACAGGGCCGCAGCATCATCGCATCCGTGGATGCGGAGACTCGGTCTGCGCTCAAGGACCGTCTCTACACAGCGGGCGAACTGCTGAAGGCCAATCAGCTTGCTCCCGACCGGCAAACCATCCCCGCCCCGAATGACCTCAAGCTGTGGGAGCACGGCACCGAATGAAGCTGGGGCTCATCGTTGAGGGCCATGGTGAAGTCGTCGCCGCGCCCATCCTCGTCAGGCGCCTGTCGCAGTGGTTGGCGCCTGAAATCCACCTGGAGGTTCTCTTTCCCCATCGCATTCCACGGGGCCAACTCGTCAAGGAAGACGAGCTACGCCGGGCCATCGAACTCACGGCCCGAAAGGTGGGCGACGAAGGCCGCATCCTCGTCCTGCTGGATGCCGACAAGGACCTGCCCTGTGCGCTGGGCCCGCGGCTCCTGGACTGGGCAAGGGCCCAGCGCGCCAACCGGCTCATCTCCGTGGTCGTCGCGCAGTGTGAATACGAGGCGTGGTTCCTTACGGCCGCGGAATCCCTGCACGGACAGCGCGGGCTCCCTGCCAACCTGGGTGCTCCTTCCCAGCCCGAGCGCATCCGCGACGCGAAGGGCTGGCTCGGCAACCACATGCCCAGCGGTTACAGCGAAACCATCGACCAGCCCGCCCTGACCAGCGTCTTCAATCTCGAAGCCGCCCGCCGGGCGGACTCCTTCGACAAGCTCGTCCGCGACATGGGCATGCTGCTGGGAGTCAGCGTTCCACCCCGCCCCCAGCAGCAGCCCTGACAACAGTCGCTAGTCCCGCGAAACGAAGTGCGCGGAGATCTTGTTCCACACCGCCGGGGTGATGCCCATGCTCAGGTGGTCATAGGCCATGCCCTCCTGCTTCGCGTCGGCGGTCTTCTTCGTGGACGTCCAGCCCTGGGTGAGCTGGTTCACCGCCGCGATGCTCGCCTCGAAGAGGACGCCGTCGCTGCGCAGCGTGGACGTGGTGGACGTCATGCCGTCCGTCTCGAACGGGGTCGCCCCGCCCGCCGTGCCGTACAGCACGTAGAGCGACTTCAGGCGCGTATCCAGGCCGTGCTCCGCCAGGCGCGTGATGAACTTGCCGCCCATCTCCATCGCCGCGTTGATGCCCAGGCCGTCCATGATGCGGTACTTGCCGTAGCCCAGCGAGTCGTACGCCTCCCGGTTCTGGTTCGTGTTGTACGCGTGGAACGCGAAGCACGGCGAACCCGCCGGGTCGAACGCCGTCGTGCGGCACACCCGGTGGTCGCTCGACTGCATGTAGCCCGCGGCAATCCAGGGGTTGTACGGGTTGTAGACGAGCTTCGTGTCCAGCCAGGGGAAGTAGCGGTTCTCGTCCGGATCGATGTTGTCCCACGCGGACGCGCTGCGGTCCGGAATCGGGTACGTGCCGCGCAGGTCATACGCCGCCTGCAGCTGACCCGGGTACGCCGTCACGTACTTGCCGCTCGTGTTCACCGCGCCGAAGAGGCTCATGTTGTAGTCGTCAAAGTTGAACGACGACGAGGACAGCCCCTGGTTCGTGTTCAGCGTCTGCAGCGAGCTGCTGTACACCGGCGTGCCCGTGCTGCTCAGCCCCGTGATGTTCGACAGGTAGATGCGGCGGAAGTAGTCCGTCCACACGCCGCCGGAATCCTTGCACACGCTCTCCGCGTAGGGGTTGTTGAACCAGGGCACGCTGTAACCAAACGTCACGCACTGCATCGCGGAGAAGTACGTCCACGGCATCGGGCCACGGCCCACCGGCGCGTTGGACGCCGTGCTCGCGATGGTCAGCGTGTGGATGGGGTGGCGGAAGTTCAGGTCAATGCCCTTGTGCGGGCCGGACAGCGGCACGTACACGCGCACCGAGTCGTCATACGCCGGCACCTGCGAGGCCTGCTCCTTCGCCAGACGCTCGAAGAAGCGCGTCGTGCTGAAGCCGCCCCACGTCGCCGCGTTCGCCAGCCACGGGTCCACCGCCAGCACGCCCTTGCTCCACGCGACCACGTCCACCCGCGCCACGCCCGGGTGCAGCGCCTTCACGCGCTGCACGGCGTTGGCCACGTGGATGGCGTGGTTGAAGTTGTCGCCGTGGAACGAGCCGAACGTCACCGCGTACACGCAGCGGCCCTTCGACTCCAGGTCCTGCACCATGCCCGTCAGCTGCGCCGCGCCGCCGTAGGTGCCGCCCGAACCGTTGTTGCCATTGGGGAACATCCAGACGTTCGCGTCCTGGATGGCGCCGTGCACCAGCAGCGTCGGCGTCAGGTTCACGTTGCAGGTGCGCGCCGCGGTGGCCCGCCCCTTGTGCAGGAGGACGAAGCGCGCCTCCGGCTTGGTGGGGCCCGGCGTGGGGCAGGTGGCCCCGGACGTCGTGGCACAGCTGTTCCCGTAGTAGACGTTGAACGCGTTCACCAGCTGCTGGTTCAGCGAACCGAAGTACGTCCTCAGCGGGTAGTCGCTGGACTGGTACGTGTCCTGGTCCCGCAGCTTCAGCGTGCGCGGGTTGTAGTACTCGGAACGGAAGCGCTGCCGGCCTTCCAGCAGCTCAATCTGGCCCCAGGACCACGAGGGCGGCGTGTACGTGCCCACCACGCGGTAGTTGCCGGTGAAGTTGGTGGGGATGGCGTCGAAGTACGGCGCCAGGTCCGCGTCCAGCGGGGCCTCGGCCGTGGCGACGGACTCCTGCGCCGGGGGAGCTTCCGCGGGCGGCTCCGCCCCGCAGCCTGCCATCAGCAATGCGGCCGTGAGCGACAACGTCCAGGTGCTTCGCATGCGTACCTCCGTTGGGGGTGAGGGGTGCGGCGACAGCAGACTGCGACAGGGAAACGGACGCGCGCGGACACACGACGGGCCCCAGGGTCTTCCCGGAAGGGCCCTCGCGTGCCTTGTCGCGCGCGTCAGGAAACGGCGGAACGCCTAGCGGGCGTGCTCCTGCAGGAACGGGACGAGCAGGTCGTGGAACTCCTTCGTCTTCTCCAGGTGCGGGCTGTGGCCCGTGTCCTGGAGGACGACCTCGCGGTAGCGGCCGCCGTTGGCCGCGTAGCGCTCCATCACCCTGCGCATCTGCGACACCATGGGCTGCGGCGGGTACTTCTCATCCCCGGGCCAGCCGGGCACCGCGCCCAGCTTGCCCAGGAAGCCGAAGTCGAACAGGGACGTGTCGGAGACGATGGCGTCGTCCGCGCCGCGGATCCACAGCACGTCCGGCCCGTTCGCCAGCGCCGCGAAGGCGGAGGTGTTGTAGTAGGCGGGCGCCATGGCGTTGTTCATGCCCGTGGTGCCCGGCGCCACGCCCGGCCAGTTGGGCGACGTGGCGAAGTTGCCCGGGTACAGCTCGTCCGACACGTGCGTGTCCAGCACGGAGTCCAGGAGCATCTCCTCGTCCGGGTGGCGGAACGGCGGCTTCACGTAGCAGCCGTTCATCACGTTGCGCGGCGACGTCTGCGACTCCGTGGAGCGGTCCTTCGTCTTCAGCCGCTGCACGAAGTCCGGGTTGGCCGTGCCGCCGCCGGAGCCCGCGAAGTCCGCCCAGCACGGCGTGCCGTCCGCGTCCTTCGTGCCGCCAAAGCCATACGGCGACAGCGGCGCCTCCACCACCAGCCCGGCCACGCGCTCCGGGTGGTCGATGGACAGCTGCATCACCATGCCCGCGCCCGCCGAGTGCGCCACGAACACCGCGCGCTTCAGGGACAGCGTGTCCATCAGCGCCACCAGGTCGTCGCTGAAGTCGCGCATGCCGCGCGTGGCGTGGATGGTCTTCTCCTCCGTGTGCCCGTAGCCGCGCATGTCCGGCGCGATGCCCCGGAAGCCCTGGGGCAGCGTCTTCATCAGCGACTCGAAGAACGCGGACGAGGAACAGTTGCCGTGCACGAAGATGACCGGAAAGCCCTCCTCGCCCACGAGCCGCGCGCGCACCCGGAGCCGCTGCGTGGGGATGTCCCGGATCTCGACCTTCCTGGATGTATCAGCCATGTGCGCGCTCCTGGTTGCGTTGCCTTTGAAGAGAAGAAAACCCGTGCGTCACGAAGCGGCCCGCGCGTCCGCGGCGATGGCCGCCTCGCGCAATTCCCGCTTCAGAATCTTCCCCGCCGCGGACACCGGCAGGGCCTTCACCAGCTCCACCCGCTTGGGGACCTTGAAGCGTGCCACCCGGCCCTTGAGGTGCTCGAGCAGCACGTCCGCCGAGGCCTCGGCCCCGGGCTTGAGCACCACGTAGGCCCGGCCCGCCTCGCCCCACTTCGCGTCCGGCACGCCCACGACCGCGCACTGCTGCACGGCGGGGTGCTCGTACAGCACGGACTCCAGCTCCAGCGGGTACACGTTCTCCCCGCCGGAGATGAACATGTCCTTCTTGCGGCCCGCGATGGTGAAGAAGCCGTCCGCGTCCACGCGCGCCAGGTCCCCGGTGTGGAACCAGCCGTCCGCGTCGATGGCCTCCTTCGTCGCGGCGTCGTCCTCGAAGTAGCCGGAGCACATGGAGGGCCCCTTCAGCACCAGCTCCCCCACCCCGCCCACGGGGACGGGCCTGCCCGCGTCGTCCACCAGCTTCGCGTCGATGAAGTAGTTGGGCCGGCCGATGGAGCCCGCCTTGGACACCGCGAACTCCGGCCCCATGCTGAAGATGCCCGGGCCGAACTCCGTCATGCCGAAGCCCTGCTTGAAGGGCACCGGGTGCACCGCCTGCCACGCCTGGAGCAGTGTCACCGGCAGGGGCGCCCCGCCGCTGGTGACGAAGCGCACGGAGGAGAAGTCCGTCCCCTTCCAGCGCGGCGAGTCCATCAACTGCTGGTACTGCGTGGGCACCGCGAAGAAGAGCGTCACCTTCTCCTTGGCGACCAGGCCCAGCATCTCCTCCGGGTCCCAGCGGCGCATCAGCACCACGGTGCCGCCCACGGTGAGCAGGGGCAGCGTGTAGACGAGCAGCCCGCCCGTGTGGAACAGCGGCGTGTGCGTCACCGTCACGTCGCCCTGACGGATTTCATGCACCAGCGTGTTGAGCGTGTTCCACGCCACCATGCGGTACGACACCTTCGCGCCCTTGGAGCGGCCGGTGGTGCCGCCGGTGAAGAGCAGGCAGAGGATGTCCTCCTCGCTCACCGCGTCGTTCGTCACGGGAGCGGCGGGCGCGTACGCCATGGCCGTCTCGTACGGATCCGCGCCGGGCAGCCCCTGCGCCTCCAGGGACACCAGGCGCAGGCCGTCGCCCACGTGCTCGCGCACCTGGGCCACCGCGTCCTTGAAGTCGTCCCCGAACAGCAGCACGCGCGGGCGGATGGCGCGCACGCCGTCCGTGAGCTCCGCCGCGTGCAGCCGCCAGTTGTAGGGCACGAAGACGGCGCCCAGCTTCCCGCACGCGAACAGCGTGTCCAGGTACTCCACGCCGTTGTGCGCGACGATGGCCACGCGGTCCCCGCGCTGCACGCCCGCCACGTCCCGCAGCCAGCCCGCGAGCGCGTTGGCGCGCGCGTTCATCCGCCGGTAGGTGAAGCGGCCCGCGTCCTTCCGGGCCACGTCCACCACGGCCACCGCGTCCGGCCAATAAAGGGCACCCCGCCCCATCCAGTCCCCGATGAACATGCGAAGAGCTCCTGTCTGAATGAGGCGGGGTGCGGGGGGGTAAGGTCAGGCCGTCCAGCGGTAGAGGGCGGACGCCATGGCGAGGCCACCGCCGCTGGCGCAGAAGGCGACCAGGTCGCCCTTCTTCACCTTGCCCTGCAGCACCGCGTCGTCGAGCGTCATGGGGATGCAGGCGGAGCCCGTGTAGCCCCACTTGTCCATCGTGTAGTGCGCCTTCTCCATGGGCTGGTTGAGCGCCTTCATGGTGGCTTCGATGGTGCGCAGGTTGAGCTGCGTGAAGACGAACAGCTTCACGTCGTCCAGCGTCTGGTCCGCGCGCTTGAGCAGCGTGTCCAGCAGCATGGGCCAGCGCTCGGTGTTGAACGTGGAGGGGAACTTGCGCACGAACTGCACCGCGGGCTTGCCGTCCGTCAGCGCCAGCGTCTCCGCCGTGGCGGGCCGGTGGGTGCCGCCCGTGTAGATGCCCAGCGCGTCGTGGTACTCGCCGTTGGCCAGCAGCTTCGCGCCCAGGAAGCCCGGCTTGTCGGACGCGCCCAGCACCACCGCGCCCGCGCCGTCCGCGAACAGCGTGCAGGTCTTCTTGTCCTTCCAGTTCACGTACCGGGTCATCCCGTAGGCGCCCACCACCAGGATGCGCTGGTAGCTGTCGTCCGCGGCAAGCGTCTTCGACGCCACGTCCAGCGCCGTCACCCAGCCCGCGCACGCGGCGTTGATGTCGTAGGTGCCCGCGTTGACCGCACCCAGCTTCGCCTGCACCACGGACGACGTGCCGGGGGAGAGGTAGTCCGGCGTGTCACTGGCCACGAGCACCAGGTCCAGCTCCTTCGGGTCCACCTTCGCGCGGGAGAGCGCCTCCTTCGCGGCGGCCACGGCCAGGTCGCTGGTGGCCTGGTGGTCCGCCATCACGTGGCGCTGCTTGATGCCCACGTTCTGCTGGAGCCACTCGTCCACCTTCTCGCCCAGGATGTTCTCCACGTCGGCGTTGGTGAGGAGCTTCTCGGGGACGTAGCGGCCGGTGGACAGGATGTTCGCGTAACGCATGACGGGGATTCAGCTCCGGGGACCGCGTGACGGACGGCGGGGGGACTTCGGGGGGGTGGGCTTCGCCGGGGGGGCGGGCCTGGACGGCTTCACTGCGTGCTGCGGGGAGGGGACGGCTTGAAGGTGGGACGGCAGGCCGTGGGACAGCAGCGCCATCGCCGTGTCGAGCACGCGCTCCAGGCCCGGGTCCTCCTCCCAGAGCACCCAGCGCATGCCCAGGAAGTCGCCAATGCCCATCAGGCAGTAGGCGAGCGCCTCCGGGTCCATGCGGCGCACCTCGCCCTTGTCCATGGCCTGCGTGAGGCCGCGCACGTAGCCCCTGGCGAAGCGGTCGTAGTAGCGGCGGTAGCAGTCCGCGTCCACGAACTCCGCCTGCCGCACCACGCGGTAGAGGTTGGGGTGCTGGCGCACGAACTCAAAGAAGGCGCGCAGCCCCTCGCGCTCCACCTCCAGGCGCGTGGTGCACGCGGCCGTGGACTCCGCGATGAGGCGGCGCAGGCGCGCGCCCAGCTCGTCCACCACCTCCACGAAGATGGACTGCTTGTCCGGGAAGTACACGTAGAAGGTGCCCAGCGCGACGCTGGCCTTGCGCGTGAGGTCCGCGATGGACGCGCGCTCGTAGCCCTTGTCCCCGAACACCGCCTCCGCGGCCTTCAACAGCTTCTGCCGCGTCCGCTGACCGCGCGGCGTGACGGGGACGCGTTCTGAAGTTGAAGGGCGATTCATCTTTCAGAACGGGTAGCACCCGGCCGACCGCCCTGTCAAAAGCGGATGGATGGCTCCTTGCGTCAAAGACAGACACGGACGCGCGGCGTCAAACATCCACTGTCCGCCTGCCGGGGCGCTCCGGAGGTCAGGTGGAGGACGCTCCGCCGGCATCAACCCCTTGGCGCACAAACAGACTTGCACTCCCGGCCGGATGCATATAACTTCACCGCCGACTGCCCAGACCGCTTATAAAAATAAGGCCACAAGCCCCATGGACGCCCTGGATTATCGAATCGTGGACATGCTCCAGCGCGATGGCCGGGCCACGCAGCTGGAGCTGTCACGTGGGGTGAAGCTGTCCCAGCCGGCGGTGGCGGAGCGCATCCGCAAGCTGGAGGAGAAGGGCGTCATCACCGGCTACACGGCGCGCGTGGACGCGACGCAGCTGGGCAAGGACATCACCGCCTTCATCGGGGTGAGCATCGAGCACCCCAAGCACTTCGAGGGCTTCGCACGGAAGGTGGCCGAGCTGGAGGACGTGCTGGAGGCCCACCGGGTCGCGGGGCAGGACTCATACGTCTTGAAGGTGAAGACCGCGAATACGCGGACGCTGGACTCGCTGCTCGTGGAGACGCTGCGCACCATTCCAGGTGTGACCCGCACGAGCACCACCATCGTCCTGTCGACCTTGAAGGAAGACACGCACGTGCGTGTCCCCGAAGAGCTGTTGAACGGAGAATGAACATGAGCGCGGACGCAATGAGTGCCCCCCTGCCCCCTCCTCCGGCCTACCGGCTGTCCCAGCGCATGTCCCGGATGAAGACGTCCGCGGTGCGGGAGATCCTCAAGATCGCCGAGCGCCCGGACATCCTGTCCTTCGCCGGCGGCCTGCCCGCCCCGGAGCTCTTCCCCGTGGGCGCCATCGCGAAGGCGTTCGAGGAGACCTTCGCGGCGGAGGGGCGCCCGGCGCTCCAGTACAGCACCACGGAGGGCTTCGCTCCCTTGCGCGAGTGGATCGCCGGGCACCTGACCCGCAAGGGCCAGCACGTGAACACGGACCAGGTGCTCATCACCAGCGGCTCGCAGCAGGGCCTGGACCTGGTGGGCAAGATCCTCCTCGACCCGGGTGACCTGGTGGTGGTGGAGGACCCCAGCTACCTGGCGGCGCTCCAGACGTTCGGCGGCTACGAGGTGGAGTTCGCCACCGTGCGCAGCGACGACGCGGGCATGGACACGGACGACCTGGCGGCCCTGGTGAAGAAGAAGGGCCCGCCGAAGCTGCTCTACGTCATCCCCAACTTCCAGAACCCCAAGGGCACCACCCTGTCCCTGGAGCGCCGCAAGGCGCTGGTGAAGCTGGCCCAGGAGCACCGCTTCATCATCCTGGAGGACGACCCGTACGGCGAGCTGCGCTTCAGGGGCGTGCACCTGCCGTCGCTCGCGTCGCTGGACGACCAGGGCGTCGTGCTGTCGCTGTCCACCTTCTCCAAGACGCTGGCCCCCGGCCTGCGCCTGGGCTGGGTCACGGGGCCGCGCCCGCTGCTCAAGTCGCTCACCATCGCGAAGCAGGCCACCGACCTGCACACCGCCACGCTCGCGCAGCGCGCCACCGCGCGGCTGCTGGAGACGTTCGACTACGCGGGCCACATCCAGGCCCTCATGCCCATCTACGCCGAGCGCGCCAACGCGATGCTCGCCGCGCTGGAAGCCCACATGCCCAAGGGCACCCGCTGGACCCGGCCGGACGGCGGCATGTTCCTCTGGGTGGAGCTGCCCCAGGGCCTGGACGCGGCCACGCTGCTGCCCCGCGCCATCGAGCAGAAGGTCGCCTTCGTCCCCGGCGCCCCCTTCTTCGCCAACGACCAGAAGCCCCAGTTCATGCGGCTGAACTACTCCAACCGCCCGCCCGACCTCATCGACGAGGGCATGCGCCGGCTGGGCGCCGTCATCGCCGACGCGCTGTAGTCCCAGCAGCCCGGCCCCCAACGCACCGCGTCGGGGGCCGGGGCTCCAGAAAAAGTTGAAGCTTGATTCAGGTTTCAGCCTCCGCGGCGCTGGCCAGGGCCCGCGCGGTGTGCGTACCCTGCGCGCGTTTTTCGGACACGCCCAAGGAGAGGCACATGCAGCTGAAGGACCTGAAGATCATCGTGACGGGTGGCGCGCAGGGCATGGGCGCGCACTTCGCCCAGCGCATCCACGAGGCGGGCGGCCAGGTGGCCGTTGGCGACGTCAACGAGGAGAAGCTCGCGGCGCTGCCGGCGGGCATCCACCGCCGCAAGCTGGACGTGTCCAACGAGCAGGACGTCACGGACTTCGTGCAGTGGGCGCACGGCGCCATGGGCGGCCTCAACGGCCTCATCAACAACGCGGGCATCCTGCGCGACGCGCTGCTCGTGAAGAAGGACCGCACCACCGGCCAGGTGAAGAAGCTGTCCACGGCGGACTGGAACGCCGTCATCGGCGTGAACCTCACCGGCGCCACGCTGATGGTGCGCGAGGTCGTCTCCAAGATGGTGGAGACGGACCAGCGCCCCGGCGTCATCGTGAACATGTCGTCCATCGCGCGGCACGGCAACCGCGGCCAGTCCAACTACGTGTCCGCCAAGGCCGCGCTCGCCGCCAACACCGTCACCTGGTCGCGCGAGTTCGCGCCCTTCGGCATCCGCGTGGGCGCCATCGCCCCGGGCATGATCGAGACGCCCATGACGCAGGGGATGAACCAGAAGGCCCGCGACGCGCTGGTGGCCGCCATCCCGGTGGGCCGCATCGGCGAGCCGGAGGACATCTGGGTGGCCGTGAAGTTCATCGTGGAGTGCGACTACTTCAACGGCCGCACCATCGACGTGGACGGCGGCCACAACTTCTAGGCCGCGAAGCTTCCACCGCGCTCCGGACTTCAGGCGCTCTTGCGCCTCCGGGGCGCGGCCCGCATGACCTTCCAGAACGCCTGGCGTGGGCGACCCGGCGAAGCTCTTCCCGCGCAACCCGCGGCTGTCCTTTGAAGACGCCTGCCTGATTGACTGACTCCGTCCAATCCCAGACAGCACACTGGTCCCGCCGGTCAGTGGCGTTCGGCCGCTACAATCCTGAGTTTCTAGGTTAATCAGGAAGAAGCAGCCCCGCCGTCGGTTCCACAGGGGTGAACGCGGCGAGCGAGCCTCTTCCCGGTGCGAAGCGTGGGCCCCCAGCGGGGGTGCCCGACTTTCGCGAGGGCGGTTTAGACCGCCGGAGGGCCGCCTTCCGTTACCAGGGAAGCGGGGCCCGTGACAGGAGGCGTTGGAGCGGGACTAGTACAGCTGCTCGAGCGGCATCATCGTGCCCGCCTCGAACTCCGGCGCACGGCGCAGCTGGTCCAGCACGCGCGGAGCGCACCTCACGTGCAGCATGGGCAGGGAACCGCCCGGCTCGCTCATGGCGCGCACGGCGCCCACCAGCTGGTGTGCCTCCAGCCAGCGCATGAAGCTCTCGCGAAAGCGGGCGTTCTCCGCCTGGCCTTCCTTGTAGAGCTCCGCGCGCGAGCGCATGGGGGCCCGCTGGGACGCGGCGGCGCGCTTCGGCGCGGCCGACTCCCGGGGCATCACCGTGACGTCGATGTCGCCGCCCGGCTGCGCGTCACGCTCCAGGCCACCGGCGCCCGGCAACGCGCGCACCGTGCCCCCGCTGCCAGGCAGCGGACGCACGGCGGCGACGGAGGACATCCGGGCCGATATGTCTTGGGGTTCGCCCGGCACGCCATTCTTCCTGCGCATGGCCACATCCTCCCCAGGTCCGGTGCTCACGTGGCACCGGCCCTGGCAACTACCGCGTCACCTGAAAACAGCCAGGCCCTTCCCCGTCCGGTGGTTCGCCGAGCGAGGGAGCTTGATGGCATTGGCCAGAATCAAATCTCTCACTTCCAATGCCGTCAAGTCAGGGGCACGGCAACGATACAGGGCAGCGATACCCGCGACATAAGGCGCCGCCATGCTCGTGCCGCTCATTCGTTCATAGAACGCCTGATTGTTGCAGCGGCGTTCAGTAGACGAATACACATTCACCCCGTAGCCCATGACATCAGGCACGACACGCCGCCCCACGGCGCCGCTGGCCGAGAAAGTGGCCACGGTGCGCTCGAAGTCGACTGCCCCCACAGCCAGGGCCTCGGGAAAGGCCGCTGGGTAACCAACCGTGTTGGGGCCACTGTTACCCGCCGCGACAATGGGCAGGATGTTGCTGTCCAGCAGCCGACGCAGCATGGCCTGCAGGGCGCGCTGGTTGAGCAGGTAGTCCGCCTCGGAGATGCCCGGGGGCGGCTGCAGCGGGAAGCCCAGCGACAGGTTGACGACGGCGGGGCGAGACGCGTTCCCCGGGCTGCTGAACTGGTGCAGCAGCCACTCCATGCCGGCGGCCACGCGGCCCAGGCTGGTGCGGATGGTCTCCGACTCGATGACGGACGCGACGTACAGGTCCACCTCCGGCGCGACGCCGTGGTGCACGCCCGCGGCGATGCCGCACACGTGGGTGCCGTGGCCGTCCGGGTCGAAGCCGCGCACGTCCCTGGCCGGGTTGTGCGGCGAGTTGGGGAAGAGCGAGACGTAGCGGAACTGGATGGTCTTGTTCACGTACTCCGGGTGGTCCGCGTCCACGCCGGTGTCCAGGATGCCCAGCACCACGCCCGCGCCCCGGATGCCCTGGGCGTGCGCCAGGGGGACACCGGACTCATCAGGCCACTCGCGCTGCGCGAGCGAGCTCATGCCGCGGTTGCGAGGCCCCGTCTGGCCGGCGGACACCGGGCCGGGGAAGGACAGGGGCACCACGTCCGGGATGAACTCGAACTCCTCCGCCAGCTCTCCCCGGGCCGCCTTCTCCGCGTCCTGGGAGTAGAAGTGCGCCACGGTGGCGCCGATGAGCGGCATGAACCGGTAGCTGCCGACATCCTCCGCGCCGGACTGCTCCGTCACGGGTGCGCCCGGCATGGGCGTGGCGTCGACGTCGCTGGCCTTCTTGCCACGGGCGCGCTTGCGGCCGCGGGGCTCCTGGCCGCTGATGGTGGGCCGCACGCCCGGCAGCGTGGCGGACCGCAGGCCGAGCGCGGTGAGGGCATCCGGTGCCTTCTGGGCCGCGCCGAAGCGCAGCGCGGTGCTGCGGCTGAGGACGCGCTCGCCCTGCGCCGTGCCACGCACTCCGGGCCGGGCCTGCGTCTCGATGGACTCCTTGGGTACCAACAGGAAAGACTTCATGGCTGTGCTCCTTGAACCGCCTATCCGCGCCGGGCCCCGAAGGGAGAGCACCTGCGGTACGACCACGTCCACCTGGGGACCCTGACAAGCCCCTTCGGATCCGGTGGGTCGGGCTCGCGGGCGTCGCCCGGAGCCGTTGCATCGCCTGCCCTCCCCTCTCCCCATGCGCTGGGGGCCAACCGGGGGATTTGACCGCGACCCCCTGACAAAAAATCACGGGATTTCCGTAATAGACACCCATTGTCTGGTGTCTCGGTCCTCACTCGGCTTCCCCGAACCTCTGGAAACACAACGGATTCCCTCCGGGGGACGAGGGCAATGGCGAAGGGCGCACACGGGCTCTGTCCGCCAGCGGATGTGGGGAAGGGGCAGGCAGGAGGGGCGGGGGCTCAGGAGGGCGTCCGGGTGGGGCTTGCGCGTCCGGCGGGCGTGGGGGTGAAAAAGAGGTGGAGGGAAGCCCGGGATGCGCCGATTGTTCGCGTTCCATCCTCCGGGCCAGTGCCCGGGCGGGTCCTGGCCTTTCTGGAGCCCCCTTGATTCCCTATTGGCATGCCCCCTCGTTCAAGCTGGGGCCCCTGGAGCTGAACCCCTTCAACGTCTTCGTGGCGGCAGGCATCCTCCTGGCTGCCCGGCTGCTGACGAAGCAGGCGGAGCGCGAGGGGTTGGATCCCAACCCGCTGGCGGACTTCGCGATGTGGGGGGTGGCGGCCGGCATGCTCTTCGGCCACTGGGTGCACCTGTTCTTCTACCACCCGGAGGAGCTGTCCAAGAGCCCGTTCCAGATCTTCCGGTTCTGGGACGGCCTGTCGTCCTTCGGCGGCCTGCTGGGCGGCATCGTGGCGGCGGTGGTGTTCTTCCGGGTGAAGAAGCTGCGCTTCAACGACTACGCGGACAGCTTCGCGCTGGGCGTGGCGCCGGGCTGGGCGGTGGCGCGGCTGGGGTGCTTCGCGGTGCACGACCACCCGGGCAAGCTGACGGACTTCTTCCTGGCGGTGCAGTTCCCCAACGGCAACCGGCACGACCTGGGCTTCTACGACGCCATCGTGCTGTTCGCGCTCACGGCCCTGCTGTACGCGGTGCGCGACCTGCCGAAGCTGAAGGGGCGGCTCCTGCCGCTGCTGGCGCTCCTGTACGCCGTGTCCCGCTTCAGCCTGGACTTCCTGCGGGCGACGGACCTGTCGTACGTGGACGCGCGCTACTTCGGCCTGACGCCGGCGCAGTACGGCAGCCTGCTGCTGGTGGCGTACGGACTGTGGGGCCTGCTGCGCAAGCAGGCGCCGAGCGCCTCCTCGCAGAAGCCGTCCGCGCCGCAGGGCCGGGTGGAGACGGCGCGGTAGCAGGGTCCATGGGCAGGTCCGCGATTCGCTGGGAGGGGGGTTCCACGTGAGGGCACTGGCGTACGACGCGCTGATGGCGCCGCTGGGCTGGGCGGGGCTGAACGCCGCCCGGCGGCAGCTGGTGGAGGGGCTTTCCGGCAAGGTGCTGGAGGTGGGCGCGGGCACGGGCCTGGCGCTGCCGGCCTACCCGGACACGGTGGCGTCGGTGACGGCGGTGGACGTGGACCTGGAGGCGCTGGTGCGGCGCGCGCGCGCAGAAGCGGCGTGGCGCTGCTCCAGGCGGACGTGCAGGCGCTGCCGTTCACGGACGGCTCCTTCGACGCGGTGGTCTCCAGCCTGGTGTTCTGCTGCGTGGACGCGCCGGCCACGGCGCTCGCGGAGGTGATGCGCGTCCTGCGGCCGGGCGGTGAGCTGCGCCTGCTGGAGCACGTGCGGGCGCCCCACCGCGCCATCGCCACCGCGCAGGACCTGCTGACGCCCGCGTGGCGGCGGCTGTCCGGCGGCTGCCGCCTCAACCGGGACACCTTCCGGCTGGTGGAGACCGCGGGCTTCCGCATCCTCAGGCGCGAGCAGCGCCTGGGCGGCGTGGGCGAGTTCATCTTCGCGCGGCGGCCCTGAGCCACCGTCCCGGACGGGGCTCGTGAGACCCGGCCTGCCAGGTCAGTTCCGACCTGCCAGGAGATGTTCACGCGAAGGATGTCAGAGGTCACCTTAGGATGGCGTGTGTCCCGGCGGACCAACCCGCCGCACCCCATCCCAAAGAGGCCCTGACGCATGACGCGGTTCCTTCCTTCCCTCCTCGCGGTGCTGCTGTTCGCTGGCTGTGGACCCGACGTGACCTCGGGCTCCGAGCCCGACCTCGTGAGTGCTCCGGCAGCGCTGGAGGACTCTGGCCGCGGGGGTGGCGCCAACGCGCGTGAGGGCTCCGTGCGGCTGTCCACGGGCGTCACGCTCCGCTACGTGGAGCAGGGCCGCCGGGACGGGCCCGTCGTCGTCTTCCTGCACGGCTATACGGACTCGCACCACACCTGGGACCTGGACCTGCCGCGCTTCCCGCGCGACTTCCACGTGTACGCGCTGGACCAGCGCGGCCATGGTGATTCGTCCCGTCCGGTGTGCTGCTACACGCAGCAGGCGTTCGCCAGGGACGTGGTCGCCTTCCTGGACGCGATGCACGTCTCGCGCGCCGTGCTCGTGGGCCACTCCATGGGCAGCTTCATCGCGCAGCAGGTGGCGCTGGACTTCCCCCACCGCGTGAGGGCGCTGGTGCTGGTGGGCTCCGCGCCCACCGTGGCGGGCAATGAAGTGGCCCTGGGCCTCAAGGAGGTCGTCGACACGCTGACCGACCCCGTGGACCCCGCCTTCATCTACGAGTTCCAGGCCAGCACCTTCCATGCCCCCGTGCCGGAGTCCTATCTGAACACCCTGGTCTCGGAGAGCTCCAAGCTGCCCGCGCGCGTGTGGCAGGACGCGCTGGACGGGCTCATCGCGGAGGACCACTCCGCGCGCCTGGGCCGCATCCGCGTGCCCACGCTGATCATCGGCGGGGACCATGACGGCTTCTTCTCCGTGGACGAGCAGCGCGCCCTGGCCCGCGCCATCCCCGGCGCGAAGTACCTGCTCTATCCGGAGACCGGCCACGCGCCGCACGCCGAGCGCCCGGAGCGCTTCGTGCACGACGTGCACTCGTTCCTCAAGCGCCTGTAGCCCGCGCGCTTCAGGCTCCGGCCGCTCCAGCTTCCGGGCGGCCGGGGTCGCTCCGGGCCAGCACCATCACCGCCACGAGGATGAGCAGGCCGCCCAGGCCCTGCCGCGGCGACAGCCGCTCACCCAGGAAGATGGCGCCCAGCACCACCGCCATCACCGGCTCCAGCGTGGAGAGCAGCGACGTGTTCACCGGGCCAATGCGCTTGAGGCCCGCGAAGAACGTGAGCATGGCCACCACCGTGGACAGCAGCGCCAGGCCCGCCACCGCGCCCCAGCCTCCGGGCGTCCGGGGAAAGGACGGGCCCTTCACCAGCATCAGCGCCCCGAAGGCGAGCCCCGCGGACAGCGGGACGACGGTGCTCGCCGCGAGCGGCCCCGCCGGCCCCGCCACCCGCGCGCTGGACAGGACATAGAGCGCGTAGATGACCGCCGACAGCACGCCCAGGGCAATGCCCAGCGGCTTCGCGTCCGGCCCCGGGTCCACCGTGAGCGCCGTGCCGCACAGGGCCAGCCCCACCGCCAGCCAGCGGGGACGGCTCAGGTGCTCACGCCCCAGGGCCACCTGGATGACGGCCACCAGCGCGGGGAAGAGGTAGAGCAGCAGCGCCACCAGCCCGGCGGACGCGTGCTGGAGCGCGATGAAGTAGACGCTGCCTTCCGTGAAGTAGCCCACCGCGCCCAGCAGCACCAGGCCGCCCAGGAGGCGGCCCCGGGGCCACGTGCCGCCCTTCGCGACCATCACGCCCGCGAGCACCAGCCCCGCCAGCGTGAAGCGCAGGAACAGCAGCGTGGGCATGTCCGTGCCCGCCGCGTAGGCCAGGCGCGCGAACAGGCCCAGCGCGCCAAAGGAGGCGCCGGACAGGGCGACGAGGAGGAAGCCGGCGGTGCGGGTCTGCATGGCGCTTTTCAGCGCGCACGCTGACGCAAGACCCGGCCCGCTGTCACGCGGACCGGCGGCGCGGGCTCACCCGTTCGGCCTACCAGTTCTTGACCGACCCCAGGTCGAAGACGTCCGGGAAGCCGCCCTTGCGCAAGAGCTCCGCGGCCACCGCGCTGCGGCCTCCCGCCGCGCAGTACACCACCACGGACGTGCCCACCGGGCCCACCTCGGAGAGGCGCTGGGCCAGCACCTGCACGGGGATGTTGCGGGCGACTTCCGGGTGTCCCTGCAGGAACTCCTCCGGGGTGCGCACGTCCAGCAGCACGGCGCCCTTCGCGACGAGTTCGTGGGCCTTCTGCGAGCGTTCCTGAGGCGTCATGGGTCCCATTCAACCAAAGCCTGGGGCCCCGCCGGGCTGAAAACTGGAGGCCTTCGCACCGGGCGCTACAGTCCTGTACCGATACCCATGCGACTCGACAAGCACACCCTGCTCCACCAACTGGCCGAGCGGCTCCAGCAGAGCGACCGGCTGGCCCACCGCGCGGAGGCCGACGCCCGCGAGGCCGCCCGCAGCCTCGCCACGGAGTCCGAGAAGAAGGAGGACGGCCGCGCCGCCATCGAGTACGGCAGCCTCGCCACGGGCCAGGCCCAGCGCGCCCGCCGCCTTCAAGAAGAGCTGCAGGCGCTGACGGCCTTTGGCCAGAAGGAGCTGCCGCGCTTCCCGCGCCAGGGGCCCGTGGGCCTGGGCGCCCTGGTGGACTGCAGCACCGAGGACGAGGACGGCTTCGCCGAGCGCACCTTCTTCGTGCTCCCCGCCGGCGCGGGCACCGAGCTCACCGGCCCCGGCGGCGACGGCTTCCTGTCCGTCATCACCCCCAGCTCGCCCGTGGGCCGCGCCCTGCTGGGCAAGAAGGCCGGCGACGTGGTGGAGGTGACGCTCGCGGGGGAGGTGCGCGAGTGGACGGTGCTGGAGGTCGCCTGAGCTGACTCGCGGCTACTCGCCCTGGGTTGGCCCCGGCGCCGCGTGCGCGCTGAGCCACTCCTCCGGGATGTCGCCGCGGGGCAGCTCCAGGATGAACGTGGCGCCCTGCCCGGGCGTGCTGAGGGCGCTCACCTTGCCGCCGAACGCCTCGACAATCTGGCGGGTGATGTAGAGCCCCAGGCCCAGGCCGCCGTAGTGCCGGTCGCTCACCGCGCGCTCGAAGCGCTCGAAGATGCGCGCCAGGTCGTCCGGCGCGATGCCGATGCCGTGGTCCTTCACGGTGAGCCGCGCCAGCGAGCCGTGCGCCTCCACGCCCACGATGACCGGCTGGCCCGCGCCGTACTTGAGCGCGTTGGACACCAGGTTCGTCACCACCTGCTCCAGCCGGAGCCGGTCCCAGCGGCCCACCACCGGCACCGGCGCCTCCAGGCCCAGCTCCGTGCCGGCCTGCGCCGCCGCGGCGGAGAAGCGGTAGAGGATTTCGGCGGCCACGCTCGCCAGGTCCAGCTCCTCCAGCTCCAGCCGCAGCCGGCCCGCGGTGATGCGCGACACGTCCAGCAGGTTGTCCACCAGCCCCGACAGCCGGCGCACCTGGCGCTGCACCACGTCCAGCGCCTCCGCGACGCGCTCGGTGGGCACCTGCTTGCCCTCGCGCGCCAGCACCACCACCTGCTTCTGCAGGAGCTGCACCTTGAGGCTCAGCGGCGTGAGCGGCGTCTTCAGCTCGTGGCTCGCGATGCCCAGGAACTCGTCGCGCTGGCGCACCGCCTCGCGCGCCTCGCGGTACAGCCGCGCGTTCTCCAGGTAGAGCGCGGTGCGGTGGGCCAGCTCCGTGAGGAAGTGCTCCTCCTCCGCGCCGAAGGCCCGCGGCACGCTGGAGCGCAGCAGCAGCAGCGCGCCCAGCATGCCGCGCGCGCCCAGCGGCACGCGCAGGCAGCCGTGCGGGCCACCTCGCGCATCAGCCGCGCGTGCTCCGCGTCCCGCGCGAGGGCCGCGACGTGCTCCTCGGACAGGACGGGCAGCCGCTCCACCGCCCCGGACGCGCCCCCTCCGG
>NZ_JBKGHJ010000789.1:0-2554 GCF_046520365.1 Corallococcus sp. 4LFB | reverse complement strand
CGGGCCGCGTGGGCCACCGGAGCAGAGGGCGCACTGACCGGAGGCCGCGTGGCCACCGGAGGCCGCCGGAGGCGATCACCGGGCGCTGCTGGAACACGCCGGGGCTGGGCCACCGCCGCCGCCGGAGCCACCGGCCGGGGCGCGTCACCGAAGAGCACCTCCACCCGCGAGGTGCCCACCGTGAGCACGTCCCCGGGCTTGAGCGCCGTGGGGATGATGAGCCTCTGCCCGGACACCTGGGTGCCAGCTTCACTGCCCAGGTCGATGGCCGTCACGGAGCCATCGCTGTCCACCTTCAGCATCACGTGGAGGTTGGACACGCGCGGGTCCTGAATCTTCACCGCCGCCTGGGCGCCCGACCCCACGATGACACTCTCCGCCTCCGAAACCGTCTCCTGGATGGAGCCATCGGGGGTGGTGATCCGAAGCGTCAAACCGTTTTTTCTCGCCGCCGCCATGAAGTTCTTCCTTCTTCCCTTCCCGTCCCGAAAACGTTCAACGCCACCTGTGCCGTCTAAAGATTGTCCGCTGACTTCTGAAGCTCCGGGTCGAAGTTCTCCCGGACCCTGATGAGGCTCTGGAAATCCGTCTTCTTGCGGTTGAGCACGTAGGAGCCTTCCGGCTTCGTGAGCTCGCCCTCCACCGCCACGTCCGTGAAATCAATCACCGTCTTCTTGCGGTACACGGTGCGATCCTCCTCCTGGATGATCCGCACCGAGTCCTTGCCGCTGTCCTGCGCCAGGGCGGGAGCCGCAATCCCCAGTCCCGCCACCATCACCATCGCTGCCAGCAGTCGTTTCATGTGATGTCTCCGCCAGGCCCGCTTCGCGCTTTCCATTGCAGGGCTCGCACCAACTCCAAGCACCTGGATTCTAAGGGAGTCACCCGGCCGCTTGCACCTGGGGGCCTGGAGGCGGGAAGAAAGTTCTCGTCCTTCCCGCCAGGGCGACTGTTGTTTCTTCAGGGCGTCGGAGCAGGCACAGGCGCCGCCTGTCCATTGCCAGACGTTTCGTCGGCGGCGGGCGCGGCCGGAGCCGCTTCGGGAGCACCGGTGCTGCCTTCCGCGGCGCCCTCGGCGGGGCCCTGCTCGGGCGCGTTGGCGTCCTGGGGCAGCTGGTTCATCACGGACGAACCCGCGCCCCCGGTGGCGGCCGCGTCCTTCTTGGGCTCGCCCTCCGCGTCCGCCGTGGCGGCGGCCGGAGCCGGGGCCGGCGGCGGGTTCTTGAGCATGTTCTGCAGGCCGTTCACCTTGGCGGTGATGAGCTGCTTGTCCTGGTCCGTGGAGACGGGCAGCTCCTTGCAGCGGTCCAGGAACGCGATGGCCTTCTCGAAGCCCGCGCGGTCGGACGCGTACGCCCAGCCCGCGCCGCACACCGCCTCCGGCTTGTCCGCGGCGCGCGCGAGCACCTTCTCGAACGCCTCGCCCGCGGCCACGCCCTTCTTCGGATCCATGCCCTTCTGGCCGTCCAGCGCGTACGCCAGGTACAGCTGCCCCTCCAGGCCGTCGGGCTCCAGGGACAGGGCCTTGGTGAAGGCCTTCTCCGCGCCCGCGTAGTCGCGGTAGCTCAGCGCCAGGGCGCCCAGGTTGAGGTGGCCGGGCGCGAAGGTGTCATCCAGCGACACGGCCTTCTGGAACTGGGCGAGCGCGCGCGGGCGGTCGTCCATCTTCAGGTAGATCATCCCCAGCGTGTTGGAGATGGCCGGGTCGTCCGGCGTCACCTTGCGCGCGTTGATGATCAGCAGCTCCGCCAGGCGGTACTGGCCCCGGTCGTACGCCACCAGCGCCAGCGTCTTGTACGCCTCCGGGTTGTCCTTGCTGCGCGCCAACACGCGCCGGCCCGTGGCCTCCGCCTCGTCCAGCTTGCCCGCCAGCCGGTACGTCGCGGCCAGCGCGTTGAGCACGGGCTCGTCGTGTTCGTGGCCCGGCGTCTGGAGCGCCCGGGTGTACAGCGAGATGGCCTCGTCCAGCTGGCCCTCGTGCCGGTGCATCAGCCCCAGGTTCATCACCGACGGCGTGTGCGCGGGGTCCAGCGTGAGGACCTGCTCGTACGCCGCGCGGGCGTCCGCCGGGCGGCCCTGCTTCTCCGCGATGACGCCCAGGTTGAACCGGGCGTTGAGCGCCTTGGGCTCCTGGGAGACGACCGCCTCGAAGCCCTTGCGCGCGCCGTCCAGGTCCCCGGCCTCGTAGGCCTTCAGGGCCTCCGCGAACTGGCCGTCGGTGTCGTCCTCCTGGGCCGGGGCGGGCGAGGGGCTGGCGGCGGCCACGGCCGCGGGCTTCTCCACCGTGTTCATCGCGACCGGCGTGGGGCGGGGCCCCGTGGCGCAGGCCGTGGTGAAGGCGAAGGCGAAGGCCCCCGCCAGGAACATCCGCTTGGTGCGAAAGCCGTTCATCCCCGTCGTCCCCATCCCCTTCAACTGGCTGCTGATGTCGATGCTGTGGTTCGTCTTCACGGCCGCACCCCCTCGAGCAACGCGGTGGGTTCAGGCTTCGCGGCACCGGAGCCTTCGGGCGCCCTTCCGGCGCGGCGGCCGGCGGGTGCCCCCGGCGGGCACG
>NZ_JBKGHJ010000788.1:0-2576 GCF_046520365.1 Corallococcus sp. 4LFB | reverse complement strand
TCGCTCGCGGCGAGGCTGGACGCGGCGGACGCGGCGCTCGCGCAGGTGGAGGTGGAGCAGGCGCGCACGCGGGAGGAGCGGGCGCGGCTGGAGACAGCGCTGGCGCGAGTGCGGACGGAGGTGGAGTCCCTGCCCGAGGAGCGGCCCGCGCAGGTGCGTCAGCGGCAGGCGGCGGTGGGGCGGATGCGCGCGGTGCGCGGAGACCTGGAGCGCCTGGCCGAGCAGCGCCTGGAGCAGCGCCGCCAGATGGACGGCGTGCGGGCACCCACGGACGCGATACCGCTGCGCTCGCTCTTGCCGCTGTCGTGGGTGGTGGCGGCGGCGGGCGTGGCCATGGGGTTCGCGGTGCTCGCGGCGTGGGTCGCGAACGTGACGGTGGGCATGCTGTGCGCGGTGGGCGGGCTGATGCTGGTGGGGCTGTTGCTGCTCGTGCGCCATCGCGTGGAGACGGCACGGCACGCCAGCCTGGAGGCGCAGGCGGCGCGGCACCGCTGGCGGCAGCAGGAGGAGGAGCGCTTCCGCTCGGTGCAGGCGGCGATGTGCGCGCGCGAGGAGCTGCTCCAGCGGGAGCTGCTGCACGCGTCCGGCGCGGCGGGGGCTGTCCCCGGGCGCGTCGCTGGCGGACCTGGCCGCGCAGGAGGCGCTGCTCGCGGAGCTGCTGACGCAGGCGGAGCGGCGCGAGCTGCTCCTGCGGGAAGAGGACACGCTGCGCACGGCCTGGGACGCGGTGGTGCGCGAGGACCAGCGCGTGGGAGAGGCGCGGCTGCGCGCGGAGCAGCGCGAGGAGGTGCTGCGCGAGGAGTGGGGGGCCTTCCTGGTCGCGCGCCGCTTCCCGGAGGCCCTCTCCGCGGCCTCGGCGCTGACGCTGTGGCGCGACGCCGCGGCGCTGCGGCAGCGGCTGCTGGACCTGCGCACGGACGAAGAGGAGTTCACGGTGGCGGAGGCCGCCTGTGACGCGGTGACGGCGCGGCTGCTCCAGGAGGCACGGGCAGCGGGCCTGCCCCCGGGCCCGGCGGAGACGGTGGCCGCGCGGGTGTCCGTGGCGCTGGAGGAGGTGCGCTCGCGGGCGGCGGACCAGCGGCACCTGGACGGTCAGCGCGGGGAGCTGCTGGCGGAGAAGGCGCGGCTGGACCAGCTGGTGCTGGACGAGGACCAGGCGTGGGAGGCGCTGCTCACGGAAGGAGGCTGCCAGGACGAGGCCACCTTCCGCCGCCGCGCGGTGCAGGCGCGCCGGTACGCGGAGCTGACGGTCCGGGTGCGCGAGCACGTCCAGCGGGTGCAGGCGCTCACCGGCCTGGGCGAGAACGCGGCGAACGAGGAGGTACACGCGGCGGGCGGAGAGGCGGGATTGAAGGACCAGCTCGCCACACTGCGCGAGCGCCACAAGGCCGAGGGCGAGCGGCACAAGGCGGTCCTCACGGAGCAGGGCAGCCTGAAGACGCAGCTGTCGCAGTGGGAGAACGACGACCGCGTGTCGCGGCTGCGCATCCAGGAGGAGACGCTGCGGGCGAAGGCCGCGGAGCTGGCCACGCGCTACGCGGCGGACCGGCTGACGCTGGCGTTGCTGGGGCGCGCGCGCCGGAGGTTCGAGGAGGAGCAGCAGCCCCGCGTCATCCAGCTGGCGAGCGAGCTGTTCTCCGAGCTGACGGCGGGACGCTACCGCCGCGTCTTCATCCCGGCGGGGGACGCGCGGGAGCTGCGCGTGAGCGACGGCGCCAGGGACTGGAGCGCGGAGCAGCTGTCGCGCGGCACGCGGGAGCAGCTGTTCCTCGCGTTCCGGCTGGCCGTCATCCGCGACTTCGGAGAGACGCGGGGCGCGCTGCCGCTCATCACGGACGACGTGCTGGTGAACTTCGATCCGGAGAGGGCCCGGGGCGCGGTGCGGCTCTTCGCGAGGCTGGCGGAGCACCACCAGGTCATCGCCTTCACCTGCCACCCGTGGCTGCGCGAATACTTCGAAGCGGAAGGCGCCCACGTGCTGGAGCTGCCCGGCGCCACGAAGCCCTCCCGCGAAGCGGCCCAACCCCTGCGGGTGGTCTCCGGCGGCTAGGAAGCGGCGAAGCGCCGAACTTCGGCGCACAAAAAAATACTGGGAGCGCGCCCCCTCGACGCGCTCCCAGTAACTCAACCCCTCCCCCGAGGGGTCCCCCTCATCCGGATGCGGCCCCCAAAGACCCGCGTCCGTCCTGCTTTTCCTTCAAAACGTCGACCGCCAAAAACCTTGAGTCCCGGAAGATCGACCCCCGAAACCCTTTCCCCCTCTGCCCGGTCCGCTCTGCGTTCCGAGCCCTTGGACACCGGCGGCTCTGCCCCCAGCATCCCCACCTCGCCTTCAATACGTCGGCCGCGAAAAACCTTGGTTCGGGCCCTGCTTTTTTCCTCCGCTCCCTCTGAAGCAAGGGGCCGGACCGTCCCCCCCTGAGGCCTGCGTCAGCGCTGCTGCTACAGTCTCCCACCCTGGAGGGGCGCCATGCGGAAGCCGTCGGCGGTGGTCATTGGAGGGGTGGTGCTGCTGCTCCTCATCGGAGCCGGGGCCTTCTGGTGGCTGCGTCCCACCCGCCGCCCCGTCCCACCAC
>NZ_JBKGHJ010000787.1:0-2576 GCF_046520365.1 Corallococcus sp. 4LFB | reverse complement strand
CCGGAAGCGGTGGGCCGCGGTGGGGGCCGCGGCGACATGGGCGGGACGGACGGGGGCACGGAGGCCGTCACCCGGGGCAGCGCCGGACGCGCGGGGGCCGCGGGCGCGGCGGGCCCTGGCGGTGCGCCAGAGTTCGGATCGGAGGGCTCGGACATCGGCGGTGCCTAGTTGGCCACGGCGGGCAGGTCGCTGCCGTTGTGGCCCGCGAGCCGCGTGTTGCGGTTCGACTGGATCGACTGCTGGATGTCCGCCTCCGTCATGCCGGACGACAGCGTGATGGACGTGGACGTCTTCTGGCCCGTCTCCACGTCGCACGCGGACACGTTCACCAGACCGTCCGTGTTGATCTCGAACGTCACCTCGATCTTCACCTCGCCGCGATACCCGATGCGGAAGCCCGAGAACTCGAACTCGCCCAGCATCTCGCACTCCTCGGCGCGGTTGGACTCACCCTGGTACACGCGGATCTTCACCTTCTCCTGCCCGTCGCGGCTGGTGGTGAAGGTCTTCGACCGGTCAATGGGCACCGGCGTGTTCTTGTCGATGATCTTCTCCGTGTACCCACCCACGGTGCCAATCCGCAGCGTCAAGGGCGTGACGTCCACCAGGAACGTCTCCGTCTTGCTGTCCAGGAGCGCGTGCGACTGGAGCGCGGCGCCCATGGCGACGACCTGGTCCGGGTTGATGCCCTCCAGCGGCTCCTTCTGGAAGTAGTGCTTCACCGAGTTGCGGATGATGGGCAGCCGCGTGGGCCCGCCCACCAGGATGACCGCGTCGATGTCCGCCGCCGTCAGCCGCGCGCTCTGCAAGGCCTCGTCGCAGACCTTGAACGTGCGCTGCACCAGGTCCATCACCATCCGGTTGAACTGGTCCTGGTTGAGCGTGTTGCGCAGGTCCATCACGTTGCCGTTGGCGTCCTGGCAGATGCCCGAGCAGAGGATCTCCGCGGTGCCGAACTGGCCCACGTCGATCTTCGCCTTCTCCGCCGCGTCCTTCAGCATCTGCAGGCAGTACTTGTTCTGCCGCAGGTCCAGCCGCGTGCGGCTGAGGAAGTCGTCCGCCATCCACGTCATGATGCGGTCGTCGAAGTCGTCGCCGCCCAGGTACGTGTCGCCCGCCGTCGCGAGCACTTCGAAGACGTCCTTGCCGATCTCCAGGATGGACACGTCGAACGTGCCGCCGCCCAGGTCGTAGACGACGACGCGCTGGTTGACGTCCCGGCCAAAGCCATACGCGAGCGCCGCCGCCGTGGGCTCGTTGAGGATGCGCAGCACCTCCAGCCCGGCGATGCGGCCCGCGTCCTTCGTCGCCTGGCGCTGGTTGTCGTTGAAGTACGCCGGGACGGTGATGACCGCCTTGTGCACCTCGCGGCCCAGGTACGTCTCCGCGACGGCCTTCATCTCCTTGAGCACCAGCGCGGAGATCTCCGGCAGCGAATAGCTGCGCTCCCGCACGCCGATGCGCACCGAGTTGTTGTCGCCCTCGACGATGCGGTACGGCATCACCGCCTGCGCCTTCTTCACCTCGTCGGAGAAGTAGTACCGGCCAATGAGCCGCTTGGCCGAGTACACCGTCGTTTCGGGGCTGGTGATGATGTTCTTCTTCGCCGCGTTGCCCACCAGCACGGACCCTTCCTCCAGGAAGGACACGCACGAGGCATGGGTCGTCTCGCCCCACTCGTTGGGGATGACCGTGGGCTGGCCCTCGTGGACGACGGACACGCACGAATACGAGGTGCCCAGGTCGATGCCGATTGCGATGTCGTCCGCCATTCCCTCTCCGGTGAAGACCTGCACCCCGGCCCCTCTGGCCAGAGGGCAGTCGGGAAGCGCCGGGAGGTTAGGCGCCACGCTGTGAGGTGTCAATTCAATGACTGATTAAATGCCAGCCATTTCAAGGGCTTAGCGCCAGAGCAGGGGAGCGGGTGGGCGGCGCTGAACGCAGGGTCCGTGGACCTTATCCCTTGGAGTGAAGGGGGGAACCACCATGTCCGCCATCCTCGCCGCGCTGTCGTCGGACCCGAACCTGCTCCGGTGCGAGCTGCACCGGCTCACGCGGCAGGTCGTCCTGCGCCCGGAGCCCCGGGCCAACGCCCTGGGGGTGGGCACCTATGCCCAGGAGGAGGTGCTCCTGCGCCGGCTGGCGCCGGACCGGGACATCACGCTGGATGACCTGGGGCCTCCGCACGAATCGGAGGCGGTGCTGTTCCACGCGGGCCGGCTGCCGCTCGGCCTGTCGCCCGAGGAGAACACCCAGCCCTTCCGGGCCCGTCACTGGTTGTTCGCCCACCAGGGGCCGCTGCCGGACTTCGAGCCCCTGCGCGCCCCCTCCTGTCACGCGTGCCGGAGCACCTCCTGCGGCAGGTGCGGGGCCCACCGACAGCGAGATCCTCTTCGCCCTGTTCCTCACGCGCCTGCGCGAGCTGGGGCGCACGGATGATCCGCGCCTGGAGCCGCCGTCGCCGGCCGCGTGCTGCGCGACACGGTGCGCGAGGTGGAGGCCGCGCTCGTCCAGGCCGGACAGGTGCGCACGCCGCCGCTCAACCTGGTGGCCACCAACGGCACCGTGCTGCTCGC
>NZ_JBKGHJ010000786.1:0-2592 GCF_046520365.1 Corallococcus sp. 4LFB | reverse complement strand
AGCGGCGCTTCATGGACGAGCTGGTGCGGCGGGCCAACGCGCTCAAGCCGGACCTCGTCGCCATCACCGGCGACCTGGTGGACGGCACCGTGCCCCGGCTGGGCGGCTTCGTCGCGGCGCTCGGCAACCTCCAGGCGCGTTACGGCCGCTTCTTCGTCACCGGCAACCATGACTATTCGTCCGGCGCGGAGGCGTGGGTGGCGCACCTGGACTCGCTGGGCATCCCCTCGCTGCGCAACCGGCACGTGCGCATCGGGGACGCGGGCGGCGCGTTCGACCTGGTGGGCGTGGATGACTGGCACGGCGGCCGGCGCCTGGGCCAGAAGGGCTATGACCTGGAGCAGGCGCTCGCGGGCCGCGACTCCGAGCGCGCCGCGGTGCTGCTCGCGCACCAGCCCGCCAACTTCAAGGTGGCCGCGACGCAGGGCGTGGACCTCCAGGTTTCCGGCCACACCCACGGCGGCCAGCTCTTCCCCATGACGGCGCTCATCGGGCTGAGCTGGGAGCACTCCGCCGGCCACTACCGGCACGGCGATTCGCACCTCTACGTCAGCCGGGGCTGCGGCTTCTGGGGACCGCCCATGCGGCTGGGCAGTCCCCCGGAGCTGGTCAAGCTGGTGCTGACTTCGTGAGGAACGCGTCCAGCGCGGCGTTGACCGCGTTCGGATGGTCCAGCTGGATCCAATGGCCGGCGCCCTCCACCACCTGGTGCGCCACGCCCTCCCCCAGCCGGTGGAGGCTGTTGGGCGCGTCGTTGTCCGACGCGACGAGCGAGAACTTCGGCCCCGGGTAGCGCGCGAGCGCGGCCGTCAAATCAAAGCGCAGGCTGGAGCGCTGCACCGCCACCACCGCGGACAGCGGCGTGGCGTCCAGGTCCGCCAGCAGGCGCTCGCGCACGTCCGCGCGCTCCCCCGCCATCTGCGCCCAGTCCTGCCGCACCGCCTGCGCCACGTCCGGCGCGTCCAGCGAGGCGAGGTACGCGGTCACCTGCTCCTCCGGGTGCCGGCGCGAGTCCGTCATCGGATCCACCAGGAACAGCCCCGCCACCTGCCGGGGGTTCTCCCCCGCGTACGCCAGCGTCACGCCCCCGCTGATGCTGTGCCCCACCAGCACGAAGCGGCGCAGCCCCAGCGCGCGCACGACCGCGGCGATGTCGCCCGTCAGCGACTCCAGCGTGAAGTCCTCCGGCTCCGGGTACGTGGAGCCGCCGTGGCCGCGCAGCTCCAGCGCGATGCCCCGGCGGCCCTGCCGGGCCAGGTGCTCCAGCTGCGCCTGCCAGTGGGACGCGTTGCCCGCGAGCCCGTGCACGAAGACGACGGGCAAGGCCTTCCCCCCGCCGCCGGTGTCCACCAGCCGCAGGTCGCCCGCGGGCCCCGCCACGCGGAAGTCGTCGAAGCGGACGCGCTGGGGTTCGAAGGCCTGCCCTTCCGCGAAGGGGACCTCGTAGTGGGTGACGTGCAGGTCCCGGTCGATGAGGTAGCGGTCGTCCTCCGGGAAGAAGATGGCGCGCTCCGGCGTGTCGCCCGCGAAGCGCTTCACCGCGTCCATCGACTCCCAGAGGGTGACGAGGAGGAACTCCGCGCGCCCGTCCGCCACCTTGCGCAGGCAGTACGCGGCCAGGTTGCCCGGCGTGCGCCGGTAGTGCGTGAGGCCCGTCTGGTGGAGATAGGTGAGGTAGGCGTCGGCGTCCTCCGCCTTCGTCACCCCGCGCCAGGTGCGTGCGAGCATTGCAGGTTCCTCGTGCCGCGAGAGTGGAGCCGGGCATGTAGCGCGCCCGGTGGGAGGACGGCCACCCCGCGATGGGCCCGGCGTGGGCAGACGACACTTGGCTTGGGGGCGGGCGTCACCGACGATGCCGCGCACACGTGGACACGAACCCTGGCGCACCGATTCCCGAGGTGGACTCCCGGCGGGTGGACGAGGTCCCGCCCGGCTGGCGCTGGATTGTCGGGGGGCTGTCGCTGGTGCTGCCGGCGCTCTTCTTCTTCCGGGCGACGTTCACGCGCGACATCTTCCTGGCGGGCGACACGCTGCGGGCCTTCTACCCGATGCGGGCCTACCAGGCCTCGCGCATGGCGCGGGGCGAGTTCCCCGACTGGTTCCCCTACGACGGCTTCGGGCAGTCGTTCCCCGCCATCTTCATCTCCGGCGTGTTCCACCCCACGACGCTGCTGCCCCTGGTGCTGCCCCTGGGCGTGGCGGTGAAGCTCACCGTGCTGCTGTGCTTCCCGGTCGCGCTGCTGGGCATGGTGGCGCTCCTGCGCGAGTGGGGCGTCCCCCGCGCGGGCGCGCTGTTCGGCGCGCTGACGTTCACCTTTAGCGGCTACCTGGTCTGCATCACCAACAACCCCACGTACCTGCTGCCCGCGAGCACCGTCCCCGCCGCGCTCTGGGGCGTGCTGCGCTTCGTGCGGCGTCCCACGGCGGCCCGGCTCACGGTGGGCGGGGGCCTGCTGGCGCTGGTCGCGTTCGGCGGGGATGCGCAGGCGTTCGCCGTCACGCAGGCGCTCGGGGTGCTGGTGGCGCTGACGGAGCCCGTGACGGCGCCGGGGACGTGGGCCCGGCGCGTGGGGGCGTGTCTGCTGCTGGTGG
>NZ_JBKGHJ010000785.1:0-2602 GCF_046520365.1 Corallococcus sp. 4LFB | reverse complement strand
CGACCGGCCGCCCGCGCTCGCCGCCACCCTGGCGCAGCACCAGCGCCTCCAGCGCGCGCAGCTCCGCCTCCTCCTCGCTGAGCCCTTCCTCCACCGCCGCCACGGGCGCCGGGGCCGGACGGAACTCGTTGCGCCGGGGCTGCTCCTCCAGCGGATAGCGCTCCTGCCGGAAGCCCTGGCGGCCAGGGCCCCCCTGCTTGCGAGGCGCCTCGCGGAACGTGCCCGACGGCAGGAAGTCCGGCGTCAGGTCGCGCCGCACGTACGCGTTCCAGATTTCACCCGTGTCGCCCGCACGGCTCGCCAGCCGGGGCGAAAAGCCCGCCAGGAACTCCCGCACGTTGTCCAGGTCGCGGCGGAAGTAGAACTCCGCCTGGCTGTTGCGCGCCGCCGCCACCGTCTGCGGAAAGTCGATGATGGTCGGCCCGGACCCGCTCATCAGGATGTTGTAGGGCGACAGGTCCCCGTGAATGAGGTCCGCGCACAAGGTGCGAATCACCTGGGCGCGCAGGTCCAGGTAGAGGGCCTCGGCCTCCTCGGGCGTCTGGGGCGGGGCCTCCACGAGCCGGGGCGCGGGCTGGCCTTCCGCGTCCAGCACCAGCTCCATCAGGAGGATGCCTTCGTAGAACATCACCGGCGTGGGCACGCGCACCCCTTGCGCGTGCAGCTTGTAGAGCGAGTCCGCTTCCGCGTTCTTCCATGCCTCTTCCGCGGCGGCCTGCCCGAAGCGGCTGCCCTTCTCCATGGCGCGGCGCGTGCGCGAGTTGCGCACCTCGCGGCCTTCCTTGTAGCCGGAGTTGTTGCGGAAGTTGCGCTCGTGGCGCTCCTTGTACAGCTTCGCTGCGACGACCTGGCCGGCGTGCTGGACCAGCCACACCTCCGCCTCCTTCCCCGTCTTCAGCTGGCCGATGACGGCGTCGATGATGCCGTCGGCGAGGAGGGTCTCGAGGGAGTCATTCATTCTTAGGCAAAAGGCCGGAACGGCACGGGGCGAGGAGCTTCAGTCGCTGCGCACATCGGCGGCCCCTGCTCGCCATGATGCACGTTGGAGATGAGAACACCGGGCAGCCCCTGGTTTCCATCGCCGTCACGCTGAACGTCTTCCAGAGGGACCACGGACCGCTTGCTAGCAGCTTGGGAAGCAGGGGGCCAGGGGTGCCCCCGTGCCTGTAGCCTGTTCGCCGTCCATCCCTGCCCGGGGACCGGATTGACGTCCACCTGCGTCCAAACGGTTTTCCACAAGGAGCGTTCCGCCCATGAAGGTCCTGCTCGCCTGGGGTGTCCTGCTGGCCTCGCTGTGCGCGCACGCCGGGGACCGGGTCGCGGAGGCCCGGAAGCGGCAGACGGCCGGCCTGGTCCAACTGTTCAAGGACGCGGGGCTGGCCTGGCCCCCGGAGGAGCTCTACCTCCGGGCCTTCAAGGCCGAGCGCGAGCTGGAGGTCTGGGCCGGGCGCAAAGGGCAGCCGCTGGTGAAGGTTCGGACCTTCCCCATCTGCGCGGCCTCCGGCGAGCTGGGGCCCAAGCGGGCCCTGGGCGACCTCCAGGTCCCGGAGGGCTTCTACACGGTGGACCTCTTCAACCCGAAGAGCGCGTACCACCTGTCCATGCGGGTGAGCTACCCGAACGCGCTGGACCGCAAGCTGGGCGCCGCCAACCCCGGGGGTGACATCTACATCCACGGCGACTGCGTGAGCATCGGCTGCCTGGCCATCGAGAACGGCCCCATCGAGGCGCTCTACGTGATGGTGTCCGAGGCCCGCGCGCGCATGGGCCGCGACGTGCCGGTGCACGTCTTCCCGCGCCGGCTGGACGCGGCGGGGCTCGCGGCGCTGGAGGCCCTCTCCGGCGTCCCCGCCGCACGCAAGGCCTTCTGGCGCGGCCTGGAGCCGGGCTACCGCCTCTTCGAGGAGTCCCGGCGTCCCCCACGGGTGAAGGTGGATGCCGCCGCGTCCGCCTACGTGGTGACGCCCGCTCCCCGGGCCCGGGCGCGCTGAGGAGCTGGTAGAACGCCGGGACGGAGGGGCCGCGCCTCCGGTGTCGACCCTTGGGGAGGAAGCGCACATGAACTCGACTGGCTCGCCGCAGGAGTCCGGCGTCACTGGGGGCGCGCGTTCGCTCGCGTCCCTCACGACCACGGAGCTGGCAGCGGCCTTGCGTGAGCGGCACGTCAGCGCGGTGGAGGTGCTGGACGTCTTCCTCGCCCGCGCCCGGCAGCTCAACCCCGCGCTCAACGCGGTGGTGACGTGGGACGAGGCCCAGGCCCGGAAGCGGGCGGAAGACGCGGACGCGGCGCTCTCCCGGGGCGAGCTGTGGGGCCCCCTGCACGGCGTGCCCTTCACGGTGAAGGACGCGTTCAGCACCCAGGGGCTGCGCACGACGTCCGCCCATCCGGCCTTCGCGGAGTACGTGCCCGCGCGGGACGCGACCGTGGTGGCCCGCCTCAAGGCCGCGGGGGCCGTCCTCTTCGGCAAGACGAACCTGCCGCCCTTCGCCGGGGACTTCCAGACGCACGGGCCGCTCTGGGGCCGGACGAACAACCCGCACGACGCGGGGCGCACGCCGGGCGGCTCCAGCGGCGGCGCGGCGGCGGCGGTCGCGGCGGGGC
>NZ_JBKGHJ010000784.1:0-2605 GCF_046520365.1 Corallococcus sp. 4LFB | reverse complement strand
CCGACGTGCGCCACTCCGAGCAGGCCGCCCCGCTCACCCCCGGCCTCTACCAGCCCCTGCCCGGCCCCTTCGTGCGCCGGGACGCCCAGGGCCAGCCCCTCCAGAACGACGACCCCCGCGACCGGAACCGCACGGACCGGCGGCTGGGCGGCCGCATGTTCTGGAACGTGCTCCATACCTTCCGGGCCGGCGAGGACACGGAGGACTCCGCCGTCTCCCAGGCCCAGTGGGACCGCATGGTGTTCGGGGCGGTCCTGGCCATGGTGGGCCTGGCGCTGGCCGCCATCGCGCTCGTCAGCTCCCTCTAGGAGCGACGGGCCGCGTCGAAAGCCTTGGGGTTGGCGCGGCCTGTGCTACGGTGCCGCGCACTTGGCCACCGACGACCTCACACTCGTCAAGCGCGTCCGCAGCGGGGACCAGCGCGCCTTCAAGCTCCTCGTCGAGCGTTACCAGCGCAAGGTGTACGCCGTCGCGCTCGGAATGCTGAAGGACAAGGAGGAGGCGATGGACGTCTCCCAGGAGGCGTTCGTCAAGGTCTACAAGTACCTGGACCACTTCAAGGGCGACGCGTCCTTCTACACGTGGCTCTACCGCATCACGTCCAACATCTGCATCGACGTGCTGCGCAAGCGCCGGGGCAGCGGCGAGCCCGTGGAGTACGACGAGACGCAGGACGTGGACCTCTCCGAGGCCCGCATCGGCGCGCTGGGCAGCCGCCTGGGGACGAACCCCCAGAAGAGCGCCCTGCGCAAGGAGCTGGCGGAGAAGATCCAGGAGGCGCTGGCCACGGTGCCGGAGAAGCACCGCGCCATCCTCCTGCTGCGCGAAATCGAGGGAATGTCCTACGAGGACCTGGCCCGCACGCTGGACATCCCCAAGGGCACGGTGATGAGCCGGCTCTTCCACGCGCGCGCCAAGGTGCAGAAAATCCTGGGGGATTATCTGGAGCTGGACGAAGCCAAGAGCGGGGTGGGCAACGAATGAGGATGCCAGAAAGGCCTCCTCGAATATCCGTGGGCCCGAGCGCGTCCCACCGACGAATTCCCACCAGCCCGCAGGGTGAAGAGTATGGCCGGAAATCCCGCGTGTGAGCGTTTCGTACCGCTCCTGTCTCCCTACATCGACGGTGAACTCGCTCCCGGGGAGCGCGTGAACGTGGAGCGGCACCTGGCCGCCTGCCGGGACTGCACGGGCCGCGCGGCGGACCTGCGCGCCGAGTCCGGGCTGCTGCGGGTGGGCCTGGACATGGCGGTGGACGACGTCGACTTCAAGGACTTCGCCCAGAAGGTCATGGCCCGGGTGACGCCGGAGAAGCCGCCCCTCATCGAGCGGATGCGGCTGGCCCTGTCGGAGATGTTCCTCTACCAGCGCACCGCGATGATTTCCTCGCTGGCCACCGCCGCGGTGGTGCTGCTGGTGGCGCTGCCGCTGGTGCTGCGCGACAACGCGCCGGAGGGCTACGCCGCCGAGCGCATGACGGTGAAGTCCATCCAGTCCTACCAGGGCGCCCGCGTGGCCCCGGTGGTGATGGAGACGGAGGGCGGCGGCTCCATCATCTGGATGGTGGACGAGCAGGAGCAGGCCCCGGAGACCGTGAAGGGCGCCGCTGACGGGCAGAAGAAGCCGGGCGTGACGGAAGGCCAGGAATCGAGCGTGGAGCCGGAGGGCCAGGAAGGGCAGCCGTCGTCGGCTCCGTCCGTCCCGCCCCGGCCCACCGGAGGAGCGCTATGACGAAGCCGACGTGGGCGGTGCTGGCACTGCTGTTCGCCGTGGGCTGGGTGCTGGGGCCGTCAGTGGCCTTCGCCCAGGAGCAGAAGGTGAAGGTCCAGGTGGAGGTGGTGCTGGCCTCCAACAAGGGCACGGTGGTGGACCCGCCGGAGCTGGGCAAGATGAAGGAGGCGTTCCAGAAGCAGAACTTCAGCTTCACGTCCTTCAAGCGCATGTCCCTGGACACGGTGGAGGTGGGCGCCCAGAAGCCCACGGAAGTGAAGCTCCCCAACGGGACGAACGCGTCGCTCCAGCTGCTGGGCATGAAGGACGGCAGCGCCACGCTGCGCGTCATCATCCCGAACCAGTCCTCCGTGGAGGTGGAGCTGGGCCGCCAGGGCGCCGTGTACCAGAAGGCCGGCAAGCACGTGGGCGGCGAGCTCATCCTCGTCCTGGTGCCGCCGTCGAAGTAGCCGTGTGAGCCGTGACGGATGCGCGCCGCCCTCGGGCAGGCGCCGTCCGGTGGAAGCCCCCCTGACGCCTGGATGGCCCCCTCCTTCCCGGGCGGCCCCGCGTCAGGGCCCCGCTGCTCCTGAATCTTCCCTCCTCCTCGCACATCCACGCCTGTGTGGGCGGTGTGCCGGCTGTCCCGGTGTCGGAGCGCTCGTCCCGCGCCTGACGTGCGCCGGGGTGTGCCTGCGACCGCGGGGCAGGAAAGAGGGCGGAACTACCTGGAGCCGGGCTGAAAGAAAGTCAGTCCTGCCAGCTTCCCACGGCATGCCCCAGGGTTTCTTCCCTCGAAAAACGCTGAGTTGAGCGACGGCACGGCAGTTGCTCTTGGGTCTGAGGGCAGGACGGGCGGGACGGTGGGCGGGCAGGGCGGCGGGGCGGGGCGGGC
>NZ_JBKGHJ010000783.1:0-2616 GCF_046520365.1 Corallococcus sp. 4LFB | reverse complement strand
CGCAGCCAGGCGAGCAGCTCCTCCCGGTCCGCGTGCGCCGACAGGCCGTCCACCGTCTCCACCCGCGCCCGCACGGGGACGTCCTCGCCGTGGATGCGCAGCCGGGCCGCGCCGTCCTGGAGCGCGCGCCCCCGGGTGCCCGCGGCCTGATAGCCCGCGAGCACCACGGTGTTGCGCGCGTCCGGCAGCAGGTGCTTCAGGTGGTGCAGCACCCGGCCGCCCGTGGCCATGCCGCTGCCCGCGAGGATGACCCGGGGGTCCGTCCTCGTCAGCAGCGCCCGGGACTCCTCCGCGGTGCGCACCCAGTGGCGCTCCGAGGCGCACAGCGGGCAGCGCGCCTGGAAGGTGAGCCGCCGCATGTCCACGTCGTGGTCCTCCGGGTGGCGGCAGTAGAGCTCCGTCACGTCCTGCGCCATGGGGCTGTCCAGGAACACGGAGACGCGCGGCAGGCGCTGCTCGTCGCGCAGGCGGTGCAGCGTCCAGAGCAGCTCCTGCGCGCGCCCCACCGCGAAGACGGGGATGACCACCGCGCCGCCCTGGTGGACGGTGCGCGTGATGATGCGCGCCAGGTGCTCCTCCGGCCAGGCCGCGTGCACGCGGTCGCCGTAGGTGGACTCCAGCAGCAGCACGTCCGCCCCGGGCACGGGCTCCGGGTCGCGCAGGATGGGACGGCCCGGGCGGCCCAGGTCCCCGGAGAAGACCAGGTGGCGCGCGGCGTCCCCCTGCCCCCAGGCCACGTCCACCGTGGCCGAGCCGAGGATGTGGCCCGCGCGCCGGAAGGTCACCTCCAGCCCCGCCCCCGCGGTGAAGGGCGTGCCGTAGGGGTGCGTGCGCACGAGCGTGAGCGCGCGCCGCGCGTCCTCCACCGTGTAGAGCGGCAGCGCGGGATGGTGCTTCGAGTAGCCGTGGCGGTTGGCCCGCTCCGCGTCCTCCTCCTGGAGGTGCGCGGAGTCGAGCAGCAGCGGCCCGAGCAGGTCCGCCGTGCCCGGCGTGCAGTGGACGGGGCCGCGGAACCCGCCCCGCGCCAGCAGCGGCAGGAAGCCGGAGTGGTCCAGGTGGGCGTGGCTGAGGACCACGGCGTCCAGCGTCACCGGGTCGAACGGCGGCGGCTCCCAGTTGCGCTGGCGCAGGGCCTTGAGCCCCTGGAACAGCCGCAGTCGAGCAGCACGCGGAACGGCTCGCGGCCCTCCCGCTCCAGCAGGAAGCGGGAGCCGGTGACGGTGCCCGCCGCCCCCAGGAACCGCAGCGAGACCGTGGACGCCTCCTCTTGCATCAGGTGCATGCCCTGCTCCTTCGCGCCACGCCGCGCGCCACCAGCTTGCGCAGCTCCAGCACGCTCACCGGGATGAGCCCCAGGCCCAGCGCGAGCGCGAGGTGCGCGGGGTCCAGCGGGACGAGCGAGAAGAACGCGGCGAGCAGGGGCACCTCCGGCAGGGCGACCTGGAGCGCCAGCGTGCCGGCGACCACCCCCAGCAGCGGCCAGTTGCTGAACGACCCGACCTCCCAGTGGATCATCCCGGCGCTGCGCGCGGCGAAGGCCCGCAGCACCTGGCAGAACACCAGCACGGTGAACGTCAGGGTGCGTGCCTCCTCCAGGGGCATGCGCTCGAGCGCCCAGAGGAAGGTGCCCAGCGTGACGGTCGCGTCCAGCAGGCCCGTGGCCAGCACCGCCAGCCACTCCCGCCGGCCCAGCATGGGCGCCTCCGGCCGCCGGGGTGGCCGCCGCATGACGTCCGGCGGGGCGGGGTCCATGACCAGCGCCAGCGCCGGCAGCCCGTCGGTGACGAGGTTCACCCAGAGCAGGTGCAGGGGCAGCAGCGGCAGGGGCAGGCCCAGGAGCGACGCGCCGAGCATCAGCACCAGCTCACCGCCGTTGCCGGCCAGCAGGTAGACGAGCGTCTTGCGGATGTTCTCGTAGATGCCGCGCCCCTCGCGCACGGCCGCGACGATGCTCGCGAAGTTGTCGTCCGTGAGGATGAGGTCGGACGCCTCGCGGGTGACCTCCGCGCCGGTGCGGCCCATGGCGATGCCGATGTGCGCCTCGCGCAGGGCCGGCGCGTCGTTCACGCCGTCCCCCGTCATGGCGACCACCTCCCCGCGCGCCTTCCATCCGCGCACGATGCGCAGCTTCTCCTCCGCCGTCGCCCGCGCGTGCACGGTGCCCTCCGGCGCCTCGCCCTCGCGCAGCAGGCCCAGCTCCTTCGCGATGGCCAGGGCCGTGGCGGGGTGGTCGCCGGTGATCATCACCGTGCGCACCCCGGCCTCGCGCGCCGCGCGCACGGCCGCCACCGCTTCGGGCCGGGGCGGATCCGCCAGCCCCACCAGCCCCACCAGCGTGAGGTCCCGCTCCTCGGGGCCCCGCCCCTCCGCCACCGCCAGCACGCGCAGGGCGCGCCCCGCCAGCGAGGCCAGGGCCTCCGTCACGCCCGGAGGCACCTGCTTGCACAGCGGCAGGAGCGCCTCCAGCGCGCCCTTCACGTAGAGCACCCCGTCCGAGCGCAGGATGCTCATGCGCCGCCGGTCCGAATCAAAGGGCTGCTCCGACACGCGGGGGCGCTCGCGCTCCACGTCCGCGCGCTCCACGCCCTTCGCCCGCGCGGCCACGAGCAGCGCCAG
>NZ_JBKGHJ010000782.1:0-2622 GCF_046520365.1 Corallococcus sp. 4LFB | reverse complement strand
GCGCCTCCAGCGCGCCACCACCGCCACCAGCCGGGGCGCCAGCGAGGACGCGGGCCTCCAGCGGCCGGACTCCCGGGTGAAGGGAACCACCTCCACGCCCGCGGTGCTGACCGTGGTGGCGCCCAGCACGCCCTCGAAGTCCAGCGTGGCGAAGGCCTCCGCGCGCTGGCCATCCGGCGCCACGGACACCGTGATGCGCGCGTACTGGAGCTTGCGTGACACGAGCGGCACGCTCGCGCCCGGCACGGGGAGCGACACGCCGTCGTGCTCGGCTTCCTTGAGCGCGGTGATGACCTCCGCCTCCGGCCCGGCCGCGGCGCCCAGCAGGCGCGGGCCCAGGAACAGGAGGACGCCGGCGACCGCGAGCACGGCGATGCCGATGCCCCCCAGCCGCCCCCAGTCCTCCAGCCGTCTCACGACCCCAGCATCTTCTGGGCGCGCTGGGCGGCGGGCGTGCCCGGCAGGCGCTTGAGGACCTCACGCAGCGTGTTCTGCGCGCGCTCCGCGTCGTTGAGCTTCACGTAGGCGTCGTGCAGGTTGAAGAGGGCCTCCTCTTCCAGCGGCGTGCCCGGATAGTCCTTGAGCAGCCCCTCCAGGCGCTGGACCACGGCCTTCCAGCGCTCGCGCTTCGCGTAGAAGGACGCGACGTACAGCTCGTGGCGCGCCAGGCGCTGACGGGCGTCGTCCGCGTGCACCTTGGCGTCCTTCGCGTACTGCGAATCCGGGTACTGGCGCAGGAAGCCGTTCATGGCCCTCAGCGCGTCGTACATGGGCTTCTGCTCCTTCTCGTAGGAAGGCGGCAGGGCGAAGAACTCCGAGGGGAACTCCTCCACGTAGGAGAGCGCCGCGCGGTAGGCGGCGTAGTCCACCTTGGGGTGGGTGGGGTGCAGCTTGATGAAGGAGTCGAACTTGTCGCGCGCCTCCGGATACATCTCCCGGGCGAAGTCCAGGTCCGCCAGCTTCAGCTCCGCCTCGCGGGCCGCCTCCAGGTAGGGGAACTTGGTGCGGACGTGCTCGAAGTACTTCTCCGCCTTGAGGAAGTCCTTGTCCTCCAGCGCGGCCTCGCCCAGCGCCAGGTTCTCCGCCGCCTGGGTCGCGTAGTCGGGCTCGCCCGCGGGCCCCGCGGAGAGGGCGGCACAGGAGGACATCAGCAGGGCGGTCAGGACGAGGACGGCGGAGCGCATCACACCCCCAAACTATTCGTCCTGCCCGGAGGGGTCCAGCGAAGGTTCTCCCACCAGCCGGGTCACGATGTCCGGCGCGAAACCCCGGCTGAGCAACAGCCGCCCCGCGCGGGCCTGCTCCTTCGCGTCCAGCGGGCGGCCCGCCAGGCGCCGCTTCTCCAGCACCTGCCGGGCGGCCTCCAGCGCGTCGAAGCCCACCGCGTCCTTCGCCTCCGACAGCGCCCGCCGGGCCTCCGTGCCCTCCAGCCCGTGGGCCTGCAGCCGCTGGAGCACGGCCCGGGGCCCCAGCCTCCCCCTGCCCAGCAGGGCCGCGGCGCGTTCGCGCGCGAACCTCGCGTCGTCCAGGTAGCCCCACTCCGAGAGGCGGGCGAGCACGGCGTCGCGGACGGAAGGCGGGAAGCCCTTGCGCTCCAGGGCGAGCGACAGCTCATGCCGGCTCCTGCCGCGGGCCTTGAGCAGGCGCAGGCAGGCATCGGTGGCGCGCTGGACAGCCTCCGGACCCTCGGGCTCGTCAACCATCGCGGAGTCCCTACCATGTGGTAACAGGCCGAAGCCATGCACCCCATCCTCGCCCGCTTCCTCACCGCCGACGCCGCCCGGGAGACGCTCCGCAAGGAGCAGGCGGGTGAACCGCTGACCCCGGAGGAGCAGCACTTCGTGGCCGCCGCGGACGCCAACCCCAAGCAGAAGGGCATGCTGCTGGGCGTGAGCGGCCGCGCGCTGTCCTCCGACGCCCAGGCCGCGCTGGTGCTGCTGGCCGCGCACGCCGCCGCCCGCGCGCTCCGGGAGGACGAGTCCCTCTCCGCCGCGACGCAGAAGGCGCGCGAGGCGCTGAAGGAGGAGGGCGCGAGCGACGAGGAGTCCGACGCCTTCCTCGCGTCCATCCTGCTGGAGGAGGCCTTCGGCTACGAGCAGGACGTGGACAGCTTCGACGCGGACTACGTGAAGGAGTCCCTGGGGGAGGTGCCCGCCCTGGCCGCGCTGTCCAAGGAGTCCGTGGACGCGCTGTTCCTCGCGTTCGCCAAGGCCGCGCCCAACGACGCGGACCGCAAGGCGCGCGAGCACATGGCGCGGGCGCTGTTCGACATCGCGTGGTCGGAGGGGCCCACCTCCATCAACCCGGAGCACCTGGAGACGCTGCTCGACAACGAGGTCGTCCAGGAGTCCGACGAGGCGCAGGACGCGCGCGTGCGCGCCACCGTGTCCCTCTTGCAGACGCTGGCGCACCAGGGGCTCATCGGCCCGATGCGCCTCACCCGGCTGCGCGCGCAGCTGGGGGACGACGACGCCTGAGCGCCGCCCTCCCCCGCCGCGTTCCTAGAAGCGTTCGATCTGGAAGTCGTCGTCGCCCCCGGCCGCCGGAGCGGGCGCGGCCACCGGGGCGGGCGTGGGCGGAGGGCCGCCACCTGCGGAGGCAGGGGCCGGCCCTGGACGACGC
>NZ_JBKGHJ010000781.1:0-2627 GCF_046520365.1 Corallococcus sp. 4LFB | reverse complement strand
GCCGGGAGGCGGGGTGGGGCGGCCGGGGAGTGGTGGCCCCGGGAAGCCGGGCAGCGGCACGGGGAGCACGGACGGCGTGTCGGGCCGGCCGGGCCATGGCAGAGGGGGAGCCGGGGGCACGGGGCGTCCGGGCAGTGGTGGGAGCAGCGGCGGCACGGGGGCGCTGGACCCCAACCTCGCGGGCTACGTCGACGCGCTCCAGGTGCTGGACCAGAACTGGGACACCTTCGACGCGGCGGTGGGGGCGAAGGACGGCAAGCTGACGATGGCGAACCTGGAGGCGGTGCTGGCCAACCCGGCGGCCTCCCCCACGCTCAAGCGCGCCGCGCAGTTCTTCAAGGACCACCCGGAGTACTTCCGTCGCCTGGAGATGGCGGAGAGCGGCGGCGCCCGGACGGCGTCGCCAGCTGGAAGGACCTGGACGCGGAGCTCGACACGGTGGCGAAGCCGCCGGGCGGCGGCCGGAGCACGGGTGGCTCGCGGGCGCGCGACATCGTGGACAACCCGAACATGAGCATCGAGCAGAAGGTGCAGGCCCTGCTCATGGGCATCACCGAGGACACCGACTCGGAGCTGCTGGACGTGATGAACGAGATGGCCAGCGCCCGCGAGGAGCGCGCCGCGCTGGGCACCAGCGACTCGGACAAGGCGCGCGGCGCGAAGCTGGACACGAGCATGCAGGAGCTGGAGCTGCGGCTTCAGACGCTGATGGAGAAGCGCAAGGCGATGTTCGACCTGATGAGCAACATGTCTTCGAAGTTCAACGAGATGGCGAAGACGGCCATCTCCAACCTGCGCAGCGCGTGAGGGCCGCCATGGGACGCATCATCAAGCACGAAGGCGGCGGGGAGCAGCGGATGGAGACCGGAACGGCGCGCAGGCTGAAGGCGTTCGCGCGGGGGGAGACGACCTGGGCGGAGGTGGAGGGGATGACCTTCGAGGAGGCGAAGGCCATCGCGCAGGTGGGCTGCGACCTGGCGGCGGCGGGCCGGCTGGAGGAGGCGCGCATCCTCTTCGAGGGGCTCGTGGAGGGGAACCCGAAGGACTCGGCGGCGCACGCGGCGCTGGGCACCGTGTACCAGAAGCTCGGGAGGGTGGAGGACGCGCTCACCGAGTACACGCACGCGCTGGCGGGTGACCCGCGCAACCCCGTGGCGCTCACGGGCCGGGGGGAGCTGCACCTGCGCCGGGGCGAGCGGCAGGGCTTCACGGACATCGCCAACGCGGTGGAGGTGGACCCGCACGGCGAGACGTCCGCGGGCCGCCGCGCGAAGGCCCTGGTGAAGGCCATCACCCTGGTGGCGGTGGAGAAGCTGAAGGAAGGCGCCCCGCCGACGTAGCGGGCCGCTTTGCGCGCGGGCCGCCGTCAGGAACGCGGACGCCCGCGCGAGAGGAGCACGGAAGGGAGAGACGTTTTCAAGACGGATGTGCCGCCGGACAGTTGGGGAGCGGTCCGGGGGCGGCCGGCCGGAGGGTGGGCCTGGATGGCGAGGGGGAGTGGAGTGGAGGCCCATCCACCGGCGGCTTCTTGAAAGGCGTTCAGGGCGCGTCGAGCGCGGCGAGCCGCTCCCCGATGGGCGGATGGCTCATGCCCTTGAGGACGACCCAGCGGGGCGGCTCCGGGTCCATCTTGTTCACCCGGGCGGCCTTCACCAGCATGCGGCGGAAGGCGCCCGGGGCGCCGGTGAGGTTCAGGCCGTAGCGGTCCGCCTCGCGCTCGCGCTCACGGGAGAGGGCCCCCGACAGGGGGGCCGCAAGCGTGATGAGGAGGAACACCCCGAGCGACACCAGCGGCAGGGTGCGGATGTCGCCCGCGCGCTGGACGCCCCACCAGCCCCGGCGGGCGGACAGGCGCAGCGCCTGGTCAATGAGGAAGAGCAGCGCCAGCACCGCGAGCGAGGAGGCGATGCGGCCGGGCCAGCGGGCCTCGTTCACGTGGCCCGCCTCGTGCGCCACCGCGGCCAGGATTTCGTCCTCGGCCAGCTCCCGCAGGATGACGTCGTTGAGGACGATGGTGCGCGTGGGGCCCTGGCCGGCGAAGTACGCCTGGATGCGCTTGGACGACACGGACGTCTTCTCCACCACCACGTCGGAGAAGGGGATGTCCGCCTTGCGCATCAGCGCGGTGATGCGCGAGCGCAGCGGCCCTTCGCGCAGGGGCGTCTGGTCGAAGTAGAGGCGGGCGCGGTACGGGTCCAGGGCGGAGGCGACCAGCATCAGCAGGGCCACGGGCACGCCCAGCACCAGCCACCAGCGGCGCACGCGGCGGGCCAGGCCGTACAGGCCGACCACGAGCGCGGTCAGGGCGATGGCGCCCACGAGGCTGCCCTTGAACCACGTCCACGCGAAGGTGGCGGGCGTGTCGTTGGACAGGCCGTGCCGGTGCTCCAGCACGTAGAAGAAGTACACGTTCGCGGGGGCGTAGAGCAGCTGGGTGGCCAGGTCGATGAAGAGCGCGAAGAAGATGGCGGTGCCCCAGCCGGGCTCGCCCCACAGCCGGTCCATGGCGCTGAAGAAGGCGCGGCTCACCGGGGCCGTGCGCAGCGCGCCCCCGAACCTGCGCTCCAGCGCCGCCGCGCGGGCTTCGTCTCCCAGCTCCAGGGCGCTCTGGCCGAGCCGCAGGTGGA
>NZ_JBKGHJ010000780.1:0-2630 GCF_046520365.1 Corallococcus sp. 4LFB | reverse complement strand
GTCGTGGCCCGGGGCGCGGACGCGGACAAGCGCCTCATCGGCTACGTCACCGCGCACGAAGGGCACCCGCTGGACATGGAGGCGCTGCGGGTCCAGCTGCGGCAGCGACTCCCCGAGTACATGGTGCCTGCGTCGCTCCTGGTGCTGGAGGCCCTGCCGCTCAACGCCAACGGCAAGGTGGACCGCAAGGCCCTGCCCGAGCCCACCGATGCACCGCGCGCGGCCGCCTTCGTCGCGCCGCGCACCGCGACCGAGGAGAAGCTCTCGGCCCTCTTCGCCGAGGTCCTCCGCTTGGAGCGGGTCGGCATCCGGGACGACTTCTTCGCGCTGGGAGGTCACTCCCTGCTGGCCACCCAGCTCGTCTCGCGCGTGCGGGCCGGGTTCGGCGTCGAGCTGCCGCTGCGGGCCCTGTTCGAAGCGCCCACCGTCGAAGCCCTCGCACCGAAGCTGGAGGGGACGCCGCCCGCCGCGCTCCGTGCGCCGCCGCTGCGGCCCGCGTCACGCGAGGGAGCCATCCCGCTCTCCTTCGCCCAGCAGCGGCTCTGGCTGCTGGATCAGCTCCAGCCCGGGGATGCGTCGTACAACATCCCCACGGCGCTGCGGCTGACGGGACAGGTGGACGTGGAGTCACTGCGCCGCGCCTTCGAAGCGCTGATCACCCGCCACGAGTCCCTGCGCACCACGCTCGCCGCGTCACACGAAGCGCCGTCGCAGCGCGTCCAGGACTCGGCGGCGTGGGAGTTGCCCGTCGTCGACCTGACCGCGCTGCCGCGGGAGCAGCGCGAGGAGGAAGCCCAGCGCGTCGTGATCGCGGAGGCCCGTCGTCCGTTCCACCTCGCCACGGGACCGCTGCTGCGCGGGCTCCTGGTGCGGCTGGCAGCGGAGGAGCACGTGCTGCTGGTGACCATGCACCACGTCGTCTCCGACGGCTGGTCCATGGGTGTCCTCGTCCGTGAGGTCGCGGCCTTCTATGAGTCCTTCAGTACGGGCAGCACGCCGGCCCTCGCGCCGCTGCCCGTGCAGTACGCGGACTTCGCGACGTGGCAGCGCAACTGGCTCCAGGGGGAGGTCCTGGAGGCACAGCTCGATTACTGGAAGCAGCGGTTGGCGGGAGCCCCCGCCGCGCTGGAGCTGCCCACGGACCGCCCGCGTCCGCCCGTGCAGTCCCACCGTGGCGCCACGGTGGATGTGCGGGTCCCGGCCAGCATCGCGGAGGCCCTCAAGGCCCTGGCCCAGCGTGAAGGCGCGACGCCCTTCATGGTGTTCCTCGCCGCGTTCCAGGTGCTGCTGTCGCGCTACTCCGCGCAGGACGACGTCAGCGTGGGTTCGCCCATCGCGGGCCGGACGCAGGCGGAGACCGAGGGCCTCATCGGCTTCTTCGTCAACACCCTCGTCCTGCGCGCCCGCCTCAACCCGCGCGCGACGTTCCGTGAGCTGCTCGCCCAGGTGCGCGGCACGACGCTCGCGGCCTACGAGCACCAGCACCTGCCCTTCGAGAAGCTCGTCGAGGCGGTGCAGCCCACGCGTGACCTGAGCCGCAATCCGTTGTTCCAGGCGATGTTCGTCCTGCAGAACATGCCGGGAGAGGTGCTGCGCCTGCCGGGGCTGTCCATGCGGACGCTGCCGTTGGAGACCCACTTCGCGAAGTTCGATCTCTCCCTGGGTCTGCGGGAAGCCCCCACGGGCATGACGGGCACGCTGGAGTACGCGACTGACTTGTTCGACGCGGCGACCGTGCAGCGCATGGCCGGACACTTCGGCGTGTTGCTGGAGGCCATCGCGAACAACCCGGACACGAGGCTGAGCGACCTGCCCCTGCTCACTGACGCCGAGCGCCAGCAACTCCTCGTCGAGTGGAATCCGGCTGCCACGGAAGCCCAGCGTGAGCCCAGCATCCCCGCGATGGTGGAGGCCCAGGTGCGCCGCACACCGGACGCGCTGGCCGTCATCACGCCCGAGCGGCAGCTGACGTACCGCGAGGTGGATGCGAAGGCGAACCAGCTCGCCCACCGTCTACGAGGCCTCGGCGTCCGGCCCGAAGTCCGCGTCGGCCTCTGCGTCGAGCGCACCGAGGATCTCGTCATCGGCGCGCTCGGCATTCTCAAGGCCGGTGGCGCGTATGTGCCGCTGGACCCCAGCTACCCGCGTGAGCGCCTGGGCTGGCTGCTGGAAGACGCCCAGGGCCCCGCCCTTGTTGCCCATTCGCATCTTCTGTCTGCACTGCCCGAGACGTCGGCCACAGCGGTGTGCCTGGACTCGGATGCGGAGTTGGCGAAGCAGCCCACCACGGCGCCCGAGGTGGACATCCACGCCGGGCACCTCGCCTACCTCATCTACACGTCCGGCAGCACCGGCCGTCCCAAGGGCGTCGCCATCTCCCACGGCAACGCTGTCTCCTTCCTCCACTGGGCCCTGGCGACGTTCACCCCGGAGGAGTTGAAGGGCACCCTCGCCGCGACGAGCCTCAACTTCGACCTCTCCGTCTTCGAGCTCTTCGCGCCTCTCTCCAGTGGCGGCGCGGTGGTGGTGGCACGCAACGCCCTGCACCTGGCGGAGCTGTCCACCGCCTCCCATGTCACCCTCGTCAACACGGTGCCCTCCGCCATGGCGCAGCTGCTGCGCCTGAATGC
>NZ_JBKGHJ010000077.1:0-22506 GCF_046520365.1 Corallococcus sp. 4LFB | reverse complement strand
CCATCGAGGTGGAGCTCATCACCCCGGTCGCGATGGAGAAGGAGCTCCGGTTCGCCGTCCGCGAGGGTGGCCGTACGGTGGGCGCCGGCGTCGTTGCGGAGATCATCGCCTAGTCGGCTTCCCGCCGACCGGCTTTCACGGGCACTGAGTTGCGGAGGGGAGGGCTGCTTTTGTAGCCTTCCCCTCTAGCATCTGGTGAAATGAACCATGCCTAAGGGTAACCGTTCCATCATCTCGCTCGAGTGCACCACGTGCAAAGAGCGGAACTACACGACCACGAAGAACAAGCGGAAGAGCCAGGACAAGCTCGAGCTGAGCAAGTTCTGCCCTCGGTGCCGCAAGCACACGGACCACAAGGAAGGCAAGGTCTAGGTCGTCCGTTCCATGAAGGTTTAGGCCAGTAGCTCCAACGGTAGAGCAGCGGTCTCCAAATCCGCGTGTTGGGGGTTCGAATCCCTCCTGGCCTGCCAGCTTCAGTACAGGGACCCCCGGTACCGAGCGGTGCCGGGGGTCCCTGCCTTTTCGCAGTCCCGCTTCCGCAGTCCCTCGTGAGGCACCATGGCGACGGCATCTGAGGCCAGCCAGCAGGCTAACCGCTCGGGCATCGACCCCAAGCGGCTCGTGGTCATCTTCTATCTCGTCACCGGCATCGTCCTGGCCCTCTTCCTGGAGCACGTCTTCGGGTTGCTCTGGGGCCGGTTCGGTTGGAACGACGTGGAGCTCTTCGAAGGGCTCGGCTGGCGCGTGTCGACGCTGGTGGGCTACGTGGCAGCCCTGGCCCTGGTGCTGGCGGCCTACTTCCACCCTCGCACGCACGCCCTCTCCATCGACGTGGCGTCCGAACTCATGAAGGTCACCTGGCCTACCTGGTCGGAGACCCGCGCATCGACCATGGCCGTGGTCGTCGCCTCGCTGGTGGCGGCCGTTCTGCTCTTCTGCATCGACACCGTCGCCTACAACTTGATGGTGGAGTGGCTGCCTGCCCTGTGGGGGAAGCTGTAATGGCGAAGAAATGGTTCACGGTCCAGACCTACTCGAACTACGAGAACCAGGCGAAGAAGAACCTGGAAGAGCAGGTCCGCCTCAAGGGCCTGCAGGACCAGGATCTGATTGGTGAGATCCTCATCCCCATGGAGCAGGTCGTGGAGATGGTGAACGGCGAGAAGAAGACCACCCGCCGCAAGCTCTTCCCCGGCTACATCTTCGTCCAGATGGAACTCAACGACATCACCGTCCACCTGGTGAAGAACACCTCCAAGGTGACGGGGTTCCCGGGCGTCGGCCAGAACGAGCAGCCCCGGCCCATGTCGGACCGCGAGGTCGAGCGCCTCACCGCGCAGGTCACCGAGGGCGCCCACAAGGCCAAGCCCAAGGTCCAGTTCGAGACCAGCGACACGGTGCGCGTCATCGACGGTCCGTTCGCGAACTTCAACGGCACCGTGGAAGAGGTCAACCCGGAGAAGGGCCGCGTGCGCGTGCTCGTGAGCATCTTCGGCCGTGCGACCCCCGTGGAGCTCGACTTCATGCAGGTGGAGAAGACCACCGGCTAGTTTTCCCAGTCTTCCGCGTCCGTCACCCGGGCGCGGATCAACGGGTGGGAGGGTCGTCCCGTCTGGCGACCCGTTGGAACCACCCTCTCGAAAGGCAGCAGTCCGCCGATGAAGAAGGTCACAGGTCAGGTCAAGTTGCAGATCCCCGCCGGCAAGGCGAACCCCGCCCCGCCGATTGGCCCCGCGCTCGGTCAGCAGGGCGTGAACATCATGGAGTTCTGCAAGCAGTTCAACGCCAAGACGCAGGCGGAGGCCAAGGAGGGACTGATCATCCCGGTGATCATCACCGTGTATCAGGACCGCTCCTTCACCTTCATCCTGAAGACCCCTCCCGCCGCGATCCTCATCAAGAAGGCCGCGGGTCTCCACACGGAGAAGAAGAAGGGTTCGGGCGCGAAGAAGCCGGGCAAGGAGAAGGTGGGGACGATCACCCGCAAGCAGCTCGAGGAGATCGCCAACAAGAAGATCCAGGACACCACCGCCGCGTCCATCGAAGCCTGCATGAACACCATTGCCGGCACCGCGCGCTCCATGGGCATCGACGTCGTCGGCTAGCCCGCCCCATCTTTCAAGGATTCCTGCCATGGCTACCAATGGAAAGAAGTTCCGCGCGTCCAACGAGCTGGTGGACCGCAACAAGCGCTACCCTGTCGCCGAGGGCTTCGCGCTGCTGAAGAAGACGGTGGAGACCCGCGCGACGAAGTACGACCAGACGGTCGACGTCGCCATCAACCTGGGCGTGGACCCGAAGCACGCGGACCAGATGGTCCGTGGCGCCGTGGTGCTCCCGCACGGCACCGGCGCCACCGTGCGCGTGGCCGTGTTCGCCAAGGGTGAGCGCGCCACCGAGGCCGCCAACGCTGGCGCGGACATCGTGGGCGCGGAGGACCTCCAGAAGCGCATCGAGGAGGGCTTCCTCGACTTCGACACCGTCATCGCGACGCCGGACATGATGGGTATCGTCGGCCGCCTCGGTAAGGTGCTCGGTCCCCGTGGCCTCATGCCGAACCCGAAGGTCGGCACGGTGACCATGGACGTCGCCAAGGCCATCCGCGACTCCAAGGGCGGTAAGGTGGACTTCCGCGCGGAGAAGGCGGGCATCGTCCACGCGAAGATGGGCAAGGCCTCCTTCGCCGCGGACAAGCTCGAGGCGAACTTCAACGCGCTGGTGGACCTGGTGATGAAGCTCAAGCCGGCCACCGCCAAGGGCGTGTACCTGAGGGGCATCGCCATCTCGACGACCATGGGGCCGGGCATCAAGCTCGACACCACGGAAATCCTGGCGCGTCACCGCTAGTCCCGGGTGTCAGGACGGGCAGGGAAGGGTGCGCTCCCTGACGGGGAGCGTCAGTCCCGTCGTCCGTAGAACATCCGTCCGATAGAAAGTGCTGGATCTTTGCGAAAGCCGGGGGTATAGGCCCCCGGCTTTTGCAATTGGAGCGCCATGTCGAGAGACGCGGCGTTCCGACCTGGTTCATGACAGCAGGGACCTGGAAGGGAGAAGACGCGTCCGTTGGGAACCGGGCAACCGGTCGGGCCGTCCATCCACTCCTGGTTCAAACGACCGCAAGGTCAGCCCTGCCGAGACTGGAGGTGCGGTGTGGTGCCTCTCGGAGGCCCCCCTCTCGCTCTGCCACTTTGGCCCAGGCATCACGCCCGACCGTCAGGTCGGGCCATGAAGGAGGTGAGTCAAGGTGCTGAAGAGCGAGAAGGAAGAGATGATCAAGGAACTCCACGAGAAGTTCGCCCGGACGAAGACGGCGGTTGTCGCCGAGTTCTCCAAGGTGGACGTGGAGACCGTCACCAAGCTGCGTCGCAAGTTCCGCGAGGGCAAGGTCGAGTACAAGGTCATCAAGAACACGCTGGCGCGCCGTGCCGCTGAGGGTACGTCCGTCTCCGTGATTTCGGATGACTTCACCGGTCCCGTGGCCCTGTGCATCAGCTACGACGACGTGGTGGCTCCTGCGAAGATCCTGATGGATTTCATCAAGGACATGGAGACCATCAAGGTCCGTAGCGCCGTGGTGGACGGCAAGAAGATTGACGTCAACGGCGTGAAGGCGCTGGCGAAGTTGCCGGGCCTCAACGAGCTGCGCGGGCAGTTGCTCGGCATGCTCAACCAGCCGGCAGGCAAGCTGGTTCGGACCATCGCGGCCCCCGGGTCGCAGCTCGCGCGGGTGCTGCAGGCCAACGCGGACAAGTCGCAGGGACAGTAATCATCCCGAGAAGTTTTTCTACCGCAACCTCTTCGGTGCGGCAGCCCAGATGGGTCGCCCACCGTTAGTCAACCGCAGAAGGACACAGTTCAATGGCTGACCTGAATTCGATTGTCGACCAGCTCTCCTCGCTCACCGTCATGGAAGCGGCCGAGCTCGTGAAGCAGCTTGAGGCGAAGTGGGGCGTTTCCGCCGCCGCCGTGGCCGTTGCCGCCGCGGGCCCCGCCGCCGCCGCTGCTCCTGTCGAGGAGAAGACGGAGTTCAACGTGGTGCTGGCGAACGCCGGCGCCAACAAGATCAACGTCATCAAGGAGATCCGCGCCATCACCGGCCTGGGCCTGAAGGAGGCCAAGGACCTGGTCGAGGGCGCGCCCAAGACGGTCAAGGAAGGCGTCAACAAGGACGACGCCAAGAAGATCAAGGACCAGCTCGTCGCGGCTGGCGCCACCGTCGAGATCAAGTAGTTCTGTACAGGGGCTGCCCTGTTCTTCCGGGAAATCCCGGGCAGCCTGCTGATCGGATGAGCAGGCCGGCGCTCCCTTTGCTGGGGCGCCGGCTTTGCCCATTTGACATTTGCCAAATTTCCCGGCGCCGCCGCGCGTTACTGAAGTTTGCCCCGCCCGAGCAGCCGTCCCCGGAGACCGAATGCCGACGCAGATCCAGAACAATTTCCGCGTGCGGAAGACCTTCGCGAAAATCGCGAAGATCATCGACATTCCCAATCTCATCAACATCCAGAAGCAGTCCTACGAGAAGTTCCTCCAGGCCGACATCGCCCCGGAGAAGCGTGAGGACCTTGGCCTTCAGGGTGTCTTCAAGTCCGTCTTCCCGATCCGGGACTTCAACGAGACCTCCTCGCTGGAGTTTGTGAGCTATCACCTGGAGAAGCCGAAGTACGACGTCGATGAGTGCCACCAGCGTGGAATGACCTACTCGGCGCCCATCAAGGTCGTCGTGCGCCTGGTCGTCTGGGACAAGGACGAGGAGACCGGCGCCCAGTCCATCCGCGACGTGAAGGAGCAGGAGGTCTACTTCGGCGAAATCCCGCTGATGACCCAGAACGGTACGTTCATCATCAACGGCACCGAGCGCGTCGTGGTGAGCCAGCTGCACCGCAGCCCGGGTGCGTTCTTCGACCACGACAAGGGCAAGAGCCACTCGTCGGGCAAGCTGCTCTACAACGCCCGCATCATCCCGTACCGCGGCTCGTGGATCGACTTCGAGTTCGACCACAAGGACCTGCTGTACGTGCGCATCGACCGGCGCCGCAAGCTGCCGGCCACCGTGCTCATCCGCGCCCTGGGCGCCGTTGGTGACACGGCGAAGAAGAACCCGCTCGACTTCAAGGGCTCCACCGAGGAGATCCTCAACTACTACTACGCCACCGAGACCATCTACCTGCAGAGCGCCGCGGACTTCGAGAAGTCCGTCGAGCTGGAGCTCCTGCCGGGTCAGCGCGCCACGCGCGACATCAAGACCAAGTCCGGTGAGCTGATCGTCAAGAAGAACCGCAAGTTCACGCGCGCCGCCATCAAGAAGCTCGAAGCGGCGAAGATGACCAAGCTGCCCATCGACGCGGACGAGCTCTTCACCAAGGTGTCCGCCTACGACGTGGTGGACGAGAACACCGGTGAGGTCATCCTCGAGTGCAACGAGGAAGTCTCCCAGGAGAAGGTGGACGAGCTCCTCAAGCGCGACATCAAGGAGTTCAAGGTCCTCTTCATCGACAACCTCAACGTGGGTCCGTACCTGCGTGAGACGTTGATGCTGGACAAGATCGAGTCCCCTGAGCAGGCCATCATGGAGATCTACCGGCGCCTGCGCCCGGGTGATCCCCCGACGCCGGAGACGGCGACGAACCTGTTCAGCAACCTGTTCTTCAACCCGGAGCGCTACGACCTGTCCAAGGTCGGCCGCCTCAAGCTGAACTTCAAGTTCAGCCTTGAGGAGCCCCTGGACGGTCAGATCCTCACCAAGCGCGACATCCTGGAGGTCATCCGCTACCTGATCGACCTGAAGAACGGCAAGGGGACGATCGACGACATCGACCACCTGGGCAACCGCCGCGTCCGCGCGGTGGGCGAGCTGCTGGAGAACCAGTACCGCATCGGCCTCGTCCGCATGGAGCGCGCGATCAAGGAGCGCATGAGCCTCCAGGAGATCGAGACGCTCATGCCGCACGACCTGATCAACGCCAAGCCGGTGACGGCGGTGATCAAGGAGTTCTTCGGCTCCAGCCAGCTGTCGCAGTTCATGGACCAGACGAACCCGCTCTCGGAAGTCACGCACAAGCGCCGCCTGTCCGCGCTCGGGCCTGGTGGCCTCACGCGTGAGCGCGCGGGCTTCGAAGTCCGCGACGTGCACCCGACGCACTACGGCCGCATCTGCCCCATCGAGACGCCGGAAGGCCCGAACATCGGCCTCATCGCGTCGCTGTCGACCTACGCGCGCGTCAACGAGTTCGGCTTCGTGGAGACGCCGTACCGCAAGGTGGACGCTGGCAGCGTGACGGGGGACGTGGCCTTCTACTCGGCGCTCGAGGAGGAGAAGCACACCATCGCCCAGGCGAACGCGGAGACGGACAAGAAGGGCAAGTTCGTCAACGCGCTGGTGCAGAGCCGCCGCAGCGGCGAGTTCGTCCAGGTCAAGGCCGAGGACGTGGACCTGATGGACGTGTCCCCGAACCAGCTGGTGTCGGTGGCCGCCTCCCTCATCCCGTTCCTGGAGAACGACGACGCGAACCGCGCGCTCATGGGCTCCAACATGCAGCGCCAGGCCGTGCCGCTGCTGCGCACGGCGGCGCCGCTCGTGGGCACGGGCATCGAGGCCATCGTCGCCCGCGACTCGGGCGTCACCTGCGTGGCGCGCCGTGACGGCATCGTGGAGTCGGTGGACGCCAGCCGCATCGTGGTGAAGGCGGACTCCAACGCGGCCCTGAGCGACGTGTCCAGCGAGGTGGACATCTACAACCTGCTCAAGTACCAGCGCTCCAACCAGAACACGTGCCTCAACCAGAAGCCCATCATCCGCAAGGGTGACCGGGTGAAGAAGGGCGACGTGATCGCGGACGGTCCGGCCACCGAGACCGGTGAGCTGGCGCTGGGGCAGAACATCGTCGTCGCGTTCATGCCGTGGCAGGGCTACAACTTCGAAGACTCCATCCTGCTCAGCGAGCGCATCCTCAAGGAGGACGTCTTCACGTCCATCCACATCGAGGAGTTCGAGTGCATCGCGCGCGACACCAAGCTGGGCAAGGAGGAGATCACCCGCGACATCCCGAACGTGGGTGAGGAAGCCCTCAAGGACCTGGACGAGAGCGGCATCATCCGCATCGGCGCCGAGGTGAAGCCCGGCGACGTGCTGGTGGGCAAGATCACTCCGAAGGGCGAGACCCAGCTCTCCCCCGAAGAGAAGCTGCTGCGCGCCATCTTCGGTGAGAAGGCCGGCGACGTGCGCGACAGCTCCCTGCGCGTGCCGCCGGGCGTCGTGGGCACCGTCATCAACGCCAAGGTGTTCAGCCGCAAGGGCGTGGAGAAGGACGAGCGCGCCAAGCAGATCGAGTCCATGGAGGAGGCGAAGCTCCTCAAGGACCAGAACGACGAGATCAAGGTCCTCCAGGACTCCGCGTACAGCCGCCTCCGTGGGCTGGTCCGCGGCAAGGAGGTCCAGGGCAAGCTCGTGGACGACAAGGGGAAGATCCTCCTGAAGAAGGGGGACATCCTCAACGACGAGCTGCTGGCCACGGTGCCGTACAAGTACTGGGGCGAGATCTCCGTGGGCGACCCGCTGGACGCGCGCCTGCGCGACATCCTGCGCAGCCTGGAGGACACGAAGGAGGCCGTGAAGCTGGCCTTCGGCGAGAAGATCGCCCGCATCAAGAAGGGCGACGAGCTTCCCCCGGGCGTCATCAAGATGGTGAAGGTGTACGTCGCCATCAAGCGCAAGCTGGCGGTGGGCGACAAGATGGCCGGCCGCCACGGCAACAAGGGCGTCGTGTCCCGCGTCCTCCCCGAGGAGGACATGCCGTACCTGGAGGATGGCCGTCCGGTGGACATCGTCCTCAACCCGCTCGGCGTTCCCAGCCGCATGAACATCGGGCAGATCCTCGAGGTCCACCTGGGCTGGGCCGCGAAGGGCGTGGGCGAGCAGCTGCAGCGCTACATCGACGAGAACTTCAGCGGCGAGCAGCTCAAGAAGCAGCTGAAGACCGTCTACGACGACAAGGCCTTCGGCGACTTCGTGGACGGCCTGTCCGACCAGGAAGTCCAGGACCTCTGCCGCCGCCTGAAGAAGGGCATCCACGTGGCGACGCCGGTGTTCGACGGCGCCCGCGAGACGGAGCTGCACGCCCTCTTCGACGAGGGCCGGCTGCCGCGCTCGGGCCAGATGGTGCTCTTCGATGGCCGCACCGGTGAGCCGTTCGACCAGAACGTCACCGTGGGCGTGATGTACATGCTCAAGCTGCACCACCTGGTGGACGAGAAGATCCACGCCCGTTCCATCGGGCCCTACTCGCTCGTCACGCAGCAGCCCCTGGGCGGCAAGGCCCAGTTCGGCGGCCAGCGTCTGGGCGAGATGGAAGTGTGGGCGATGGAGGCCTACGGCGCGGCGTACACGCTGCAGGAGTTCCTCACGGTCAAGTCGGACGACGTGGTGGGCCGCACGCGCATGTACGAGGCGATCGTCAAGGGCGACAACGTCCTGGAGAGCGGCCTGCCCGAGTCGTTCAACGTGCTGCTCAAGGAGCTCCAGTCGCTGGCCCTGGACGTGGAGCTGCTGGAGAGCGCGCCCCCGGAGCGGCAGCGCAGCTTCGGCGGTGACTTCCTGGGTGGCGGCGACGGCGAGGACCGGAAGTCGGGGTCCGAGGCCTAGGCCTTTTCAAAGAAGCCGGTGCGCCCGCCTGACCGGCTGGCTGCTTCCTCGTGGAGGGAGCGGCTGGCCGGGCGCAGGGCGGGGGCCCGAAACGTTTGGCGCCCTGAGCGCTCATAAGTTTTCGGAGGCAACGTGAAGGACATTTTCAACTTCTTCGAGAAGCCGAAGGACCCGCTGTCGTTCAACGCCATCCGCATCGCGCTGGCGTCGCCCGACAAGATCCGCCAGTGGTCGCACGGCGAGGTGAAGAAGCCGGAGACGATCAACTACCGCACCTTCAAGCCGGAGCGGGACGGCCTCTTCTGCGCCCGCATCTTCGGGCCGGTGAAGGACTACGAGTGCAACTGCGGCAAGTACAAGCGCATGAAGCACCGTGGCGTCGTGTGCGAGAAGTGCGGCGTGGAGGTCATCCAGTCCAAGGTGCGCCGTGAGCGCCTGGGCCACATCACGCTGGCCACGCCCGTGGCCCACATCTGGTTCCTCAAGTCGCTGCCCAGCCGCATCGGCAACCTGCTCGACATCACCCTCAAGGAGATGGAGAAGGTGCTGTACTGCGAGAGCTACATGGTCATCGACCCGAAGGCGACGCCGCTGCAGCGTGGCGAGCTCGTCTCCGAGGAGAAGATGCACCGGCTCTTCCAGGAGCACGGCGAGGACTCGTTCACCGCGGGCATGGGCGGCGAGGCCGTCCGCGAGATGCTCAAGTCCCTGGACGTGGAGAAGCTGTCCGAGGAACTGCGCAAGGACATGCGCGAGACCACCAGCGAGGCGAAGCGGAAGAAGTACGCCAAGCGCCTGAAGGTGGCCGAGGCGTTCCGCGTCTCCGGCAACAAGCCGGAGTGGATGATGCTGGACGTCATCCCGGTCATCCCGCCCGACCTGCGCCCCCTGGTGCCCCTGGACGGCGGCCGCTTCGCGACCTCCGACCTCAACGACCTGTACCGCCGCGTCATCAACCGCAACAACCGCCTCAAGCGGCTGCAGGAACTGAACGCGCCGGACATCATCATCCGCAACGAGAAGCGGATGCTCCAGGAGGCCGTGGACGCGCTGTTCGACAACGGCCGCCGCGGCAAGACCATCACCGGCCCGAACAAGCGGCCGCTGAAGTCGCTGTCCGACATGCTCAAGGGCAAGCAGGGCCGGTTCCGTCAGAACCTGCTCGGCAAGCGCGTGGACTACTCGGGCCGCTCCGTCATCGTCGTGGGCCCCGAGCTGCGCCTGCACCAGTGCGGCCTGCCGAAGATCATGGCGCTCGAGCTCTTCAAGCCGTTCATCTACAACAAGCTTGAAGAGAAGGGCTACGTCACCACCATCAAGTCCGCGAAGAAGATGGTGGAGAAGGAGCGTCCGGAGGTCTGGGACATCCTCGAGGACGTGATCCGCGAGCACCCGGTGCTCCTCAACCGCGCCCCCACGCTGCACCGCCTGGGCATGCAGGCCTTCGAGCCGGTCCTCATCGAGGGCAAGGCCATCCAGCTGCACCCGCTGGTGTGCGCCGCGTTCAACGCGGACTTCGACGGCGACCAGATGGCCGTGCACGTGCCGCTGTCCATCGAAGCCCAGATGGAAGCGCGCGTGCTGATGATGTCGACGAACAACATCCTCAGCCCGGCGAACGGCAAGCCCATCATCGTCCCGACGCAGGACATGGTGCTCGGCATCTACTACATGACGCGCGCTCGCGAGTTCGCCAACGGCGAAGGCCGCGTGTTCGCGTCGCCGGACGAGGTGCGCGCCGCGTACGACCACGGTGAGGTCCACCTGCAGGCCAAGGTGGTGTGCCGCATCGACGGCAAGCGCAAGGAGACCACGGTCGGCCGCGTGCTGCTGTGGGAAGTCGTGCCGCGCCGCGTGGGCTTCGACGCCATCAACAAGGTGCTCGACAAGAAGTCGCTCGGTAACCTCATCGACCTCTGCTACCGCCTCACGGGCGAGAAGGAGACGGTGCTGCTGGCCGACCGCATCCGCAGCGCGGGCTACTTCCACGCGACCCGCGCCGGTATCTCCATCGCGCTCAAGGACATGATCATCCCTGCGAAGAAGCAGGAGTTCCTGGACTACGCGCGCAAGGAAGTGGCGGAGATCGAGAACCAGTACCTGGAAGGCCTCATCACCGACGGTGAGCGCTACAACAAGGTCATCGATATCTGGGCGGAGATCACCGAGAAGGTCGCCCAGGAGATGATGCAGCAGATCTCCCAGGACGAGGCTTCCGGGGACGTGGACGGCAAGCGCGTGACGCGCAAGCAGCCGTCCTTCAACCCCATCTACATCATGGCCGACTCCGGCGCCCGCGGCAGCGCCCAGCAGATCCGCCAGCTGGCGGGTATGCGCGGCCTGATGGCGAAGCCCTCCGGCGAAATCATCGAGACGCCCATCACGGCCAACTTCCGTGAAGGCCTCTCCGTGCTCCAGTACTTCATCTCCACGCACGGCGCCCGCAAGGGTCTGGCGGACACGGCGCTCAAGACGGCCAACTCCGGTTACCTCACCCGCCGTCTCGTGGACGTGGCGCAGGACGCCATCATCAACGAGTACGACTGCGGCACCATGGACGGTCTGTTCATCGGCGCCCTGGTTGAAGGCGGCGAGATCATCGAGCCGCTGGGTGAGCGCATCCTGGGCCGCGTGGCCCTGGACGACATCCTCGACCCGGTGACGGGCGAGGTGCTGGTGCGCGCCAACGAGGAGATCGACGAGGACCGCGTCCGCCGCATCGAGAACAGCGGCCTGGACAAGGTGAAGATCCGCTCGGTGCTCACCTGCCAGGCCAAGCGCGGCATCTGCGTGGAGTGCTACGGCCGTGACCTGGCGCGTGGCCGCAAGGTGTCCGTGGGCGAGGCCGTGGGCGTCATCGCGGCGCAGTCCATCGGTGAGCCGGGTACGCAGCTCACGATGCGCACCTTCCACATCGGTGGCGCGGCGACCCGTCGCGCGGAGCAGTCCAGCCTGGAGAACCGCTACGCGGGTTCCGTGAAGTTCGCGGGCCTGAACACGGTGCAGAAGGCGGACGGCACGCTGGTGGCCATGAACCGCAACGGCGAGATCGTCGTCGTCGACGAGTCCGGCCGCGAGCGCGAGCGCTACCAGATCATCTACGGCGCCCGCATCCTGGTGAAGGAGAACCAGAAGCTGGAGCCGGGCGTGCTCCTGGCCGAGTGGGACCCGTTCGCGATTCCCCTGCTCACGGAAGTGGGCGGTGTCGTGCGCTACGAGGACATCATCGAAGGCGTGACGATGTCCGAGACGCTCGACGAGGTGACGGGCCTGTCGCGCAAGACGGTCATCGAGTCCAAGGACCCGGAGGCGCGTCCGCGCGTCACCATCCGCGACGCGGCCGGCAACGTGAAGGACCTGCCGTCCTCCCGCAACCAGGCGAGCTACTTCCTGCCCCAGGGCGCGATCATCACGGTCAACGACCAGGATGAGATCTCCGCGGGCGAGGTCATCGCCAAGGTGCCGCGCGAGACCACGAAGACCAAGGACATCACGGGCGGTCTGCCCCGCGTGGCCGAGCTCTTCGAGGCGCGCAAGCCCAAGGACGCGGCGGCGATCGCGGAGATCGACGGCGTGGTGTCCTTCGGCAAGGACACCAAGGGCAAGCGCAAGCTCATCATCACCCCCGAGGTGAGCGGCGAGCAGCGCGCGGACCTGGCCAAGGAGTACCTGATCTCCAAGGGCAAGAGCATCAACGTCCACTCCGGCGACCGCGTGAAGGCCGGCGAGGCGATGATGGACGGCGCGGCCAACCCGCACGACATCCTCAAGGTGCTGGGCGAGAAGGAACTCGCGCGCTACCTGGTGGACGAAGTGCAGGAGGTCTACCGACTGCAGGGCGTGAAGATCAACGACAAGCACATCGAGACGATCGTCCGGCAGATGCTGCGCCGGGTGCGCGTCACCGACGTGGGCGACACCAACTTCCTGGTCGACGAGCAGGTCGAGAAGTGGGTGTTCGAGGAGGAGAACGAGAAGGTCATGGCCGAAGGGAAGCGCCCGGCCGTGGGCGAGCCCCTGCTGCTCGGCATCACCAAGGCGTCGCTCTCCACCGAGTCGTTCATCTCCTCGGCGTCGTTCCAGGAGACCACGAAGGTGCTCACCGAGGCCGCCATCAACGGCAAGGTGGACTACCTGCGCGGCCTCAAGGAGAACGTCATCATGGGCCGGCTCATCCCCGCCGGCACGGGCCTGCCGAACTACAAGCACCTCGACATCGAGGTGGAGAGCCCCACGGACGAGGTCAACGAGATGGAGGCCGCCCTGGCCGCCACCCACGGCGACACCGGCCCGCTGGCCCCTCCGCCGTCGCGGCCGGACACCCGGTCCACCGACGTTGCCTAGTCATTCCCCGAAGCGTCCCTGACGCTTCGTGAGTCAGCCGCCGTCCTGGTGTCATGCCGGGGCGGCGGCTTTCTTGTTTCGCACAGTTCGCACTTGTTGCCTTGACACCATGTCGCGGTGCGTTATGTTGACGCATCACGTTATGGACCCGGTAGCAGCCGGGGGGGAGCACGACATGGCGACGACGAGTGCGAAGGCAGCGGAGAAGACGGGCGTGACGCAGAACGTGGAGGCCTACCTGAAGGGGCGGTTCTCCGAGGCGCAGAAGCGGTTCCAGGGGCTGGAAGGGGAGGCGAACAAGGCCTTCCGTGCGCTGGAGACGCGAAGCCAGGTGGCGGCGAAGGAGGTCCAGGCCCTGTGGACGAAGGTGCAGGCCGGTGAGCTGCGCGCCGACCCTCGCGTTCAGGAGCTCACGAAGAAGGTGGACGAGGCGGGTGTGGAGCTGCGCAAGCGGCTGGATGGGCTCCAGGCGAAGGTCGTGGAGGCGGTGGGAGTTGCCAGCCAGTCCCAGGTCCAGCAGATCACCCAGGAGCTGGGCCGCCTGTCGAAGAAGCTGGATGTGCTCCTGAAGCCCACCCGGCGCGCCCACCCTTCGACCAAGAATTCGGGCGGCGCGGCGTCTTCTCCGCGCGCCTGAGCAGCGTTTTCATCACCCACGGGGTGTGCTTAGGTCGCAGACCCCTTTGAATGCCCTGGGCTCCTTCCGTAGGAAGGGCTCGGGGCACTCCCGGAGCGACTTCATGGACGACAACACCGAGGCCCCCCGAGAGAAGCCCTCCGTGGCGGAGGCATTCGAGCGGATCTGGAGCCAGGCGCTCCTGGCCGTGAACACGGCGGAGGAGGAGGCTTCCCGCGCCGTGCAGCGCGTGGCGTCCGTCGCGGGCTGGAGCCAGGACGAGGTGAAGCGTCAGGCCCGCGAGTTCGCGGAGCGGCTGACGGGGCACCGCAAGGACCTGGAGCACAACGTGGAGGAGCGGGTCCGCACGGCCCTGACCCTCCTGAAGCTGCCGCGCCGCGAGGAGTTGCAGGCCTTCGGTGCCCGCCTGGAGCGTCTGAACGAACGCATCCAGGCCCTGGAGCACCGTAAGTGAGTGGCCCCGCCGCCTCGGGCGGCAGGTCGCTGGGAACGCGGTTCTTCGCGGGGCTGCATGCCCTGAGCAGCGGGTGCTCCCGGCTCCCGTTGCTCGCGGGCGTGGCGCTCGTGGTGTCCGCGCGGGTGGTGCCCCTCCTGGAGGAGCCCGCCCCCCAGTCCATGGTCCCCGAGCTGGTGGCGCAGGAGGTCATCTCCGAGGATGCGGCGCTCATCGACGCCGTGCTGGCCAAGCGCGCCCCGGACCTGGGGCTCACGCTGCGCCGGCGACTGGGGCAGGCCATCGACGAGGAGTCGCGCCGCACGGGGTATGACCCGCTGCTGGTGCTGGCCCTCATCGACGTGGAGTCCGACTTCGAGGAGGAGTCCGTCTCCGAGAAGGGCGCCCGGGGCCTGATGCAGATCAAGCCCAGCACGCTGCACTTCCTGGCGGAGAAGGAGGGCCTGAAGCTGTCGCGCGAGGAAGTGGTGGCCGACCCGGCCGTCTGCGTGCGCCTGGGCATCCGCTACCTGCGCTCGTTGCAGGGCCGCTTCGGCGGCGACCTGGACCTGGCGCTGATGGCCTACAACGCGGGCCCCACGCGCATCCGGGACGCCATGAAGGCCGGGGAGCTGGAGAAGTTCCGCCGCTATCCCCGGGCCGTGCGGCGCGACTTCCGCCGCTTCCGCGAAGGCCACGGCCTGGGCGGAGACTGGGCGCTGGCGCAGCGCGAGCTGCCTCCGCCGCCGCCCGACGAGACGCCGACCGCGGCGCCCTGAAGGGCCCCCGCGGTCCGACTGCAAGACGGGCCCCCGGGTGAATGTTCGGGGCGGCGGAGCGCTCCAAGAGGAGACGTCCCCGCCTTGTTCCACTCCCCCGGGTGCGCTAAGTCGTTGCAAGCTCCCGGGACTGTTGAGGATTCCCAGGAGGAATGCCCCCCATGCCCCGCCCGTCCGCCCGCATTGCCATCACCGTCGCGGCCTCGCTCGTTCCCATGCTGGCCCTCGCCGGTTCGGTCTTCCTGAACGGCGTGAAGATCGACGGTGTGACGAACACGCGCTTCGAGAAGGCCACCGTCCGCATCGACGCGGAGGGGAACGTCCACATCGACGCGCCAGGGTACGCCGCCCGCGTGACGACCGTGACGCCCACGCCCGCGACGCCTTCCACCGCCACGCCGCCTGCCGCCACCCCCCCGGACGCGGGCGTCGTCGCGCAGGCTCCCGCGCCGGCTGCTCCCGCCGCGCCCCCGTCCGTGCCGGGGCGCATCACCCAGCGCTACTGGCTGGTGACGGAGCAGACGACGCCGGGCATGACGGACTTCGACATCGACGTGTACGTGAACTCGCGCTGGCTGCGTCGTTTGCGCAACAACGAGGACCAGGTGGTGGTGGACATCACCCGCCAGTTGCGTCCCGGCGCGAACGCGGTGACGCTGATTGCCCGCAAGCAGGCGACGGGCAACCGCCGCAGTACTTCGGCCGCGAACGTCTTCAAGGTGATCATCGGCGAGGGCAACGAGGGCGGGGGGAACGTGATGATTGACACGCCCCTCATCCGCTTCCAGAAGACGGCTGCGGACGCGCAGGACGCGACCGAGGAGTTCACCCTCACCACCCGCTAGGGTGCGCGGGAAGGGAGACGACGGTGTTCACCATCGACGAGCGCTACCGGGGCCTCCCCGCGAATCGCGACCAGGTGCTCGCGCTGCACCTGTCCCTCAACGCGCCGCACGTGGCGATTCCCGGCAAGCAGGCCGGGCCCGCGCAGGCCTTCGTGGTGGGGCTGCGCGGCGGGCAGGGCGCGGGCGTCTTCGTGTACCTGTACCTCGTGGAAGCGGGGGACTGCGCGGTGTACGTGTCCGGCCGGCGCATCCAGTCCGCGGACGAGCTGCGCGAGGACGAGGACGACGCGCTCGCGTTCGTGGAGTCGCTGGGCTTCATGATGGACAACGCGAACTGGCGCGCCGCGGCGCCGGCGCAGCAGGACGAGTGGCTCAAGACGCTGCCGGTGTTCTTCCGGGAGCCCACGCTCGTGCCCGCCGTGAAGGCCCGCGCCGAAGAGAAGCGCAACGTCGCCACCACCCTGGGCCGCTTCCTGGCCGCGTTCTGACCCTCCACCCCGGATTGGCACCCATGTCCCGCATCACTTCCTCCTGCTTCCTCGCGTTCGCGCTCGCGTCGGCGGGCTGCGCGCACGTCCCCACGGAGAAGGAGCGCCGGAGCTCGGAGATCCACTACGACCTGGGCATCCAGGCCCAGCAGCACGGCCACGTGCAGGACGCGCTCGCGGAGTACCAGAAGGCGCTGGAGCAGAACCCGGACAATCCGGAGGCCCACAACGCGGTGGGGCTCCTGCTGCACCTGTCCTTCCGGCGGCTCGACGAGGCTTCGTCCCACTACGAGCAGGCGCTGAAGCTGCGGCCGTCCTTCTCCGACGCGCGCACCAACCTGGGCAACCTGCGCCTGGACCAGGGCCGCTACGACGACGCCATCAAGCTGTACGAGGAGTCGCTCAACGACATGCAGTACCGCTACGGCTTCTCCGCGCAGAACAACATGGGCTGGGCGCTCTACAAGAAGGGCGACACGGTGAACGCGCTGCAGAACATCAAGGCGGCCATCACCACCAACCCGGAGTTCTGCCTGGGCTACAAGAACCTGGGCATCATCTACGACGAGACGGGCAAGACGGAGGAGGCGTGCCGGCAGTTCGCGCACTACCGTGAGAAGTGCCCGGACGTGGCGGAGGCCTACCACCGCGAAGGCGTGTGCCAGGCGAAGCTCGGGCGGGTGGACGAGGCGAAGGCGGCGTTCGCGGGCTGCGAGTCCAAGGCCCAGCCCAACGAGCAGGTGCTCAAGGACGACTGCCGCTCACTGCTGGACCACCTCTAGGCGCGGGGCCCCGAAAGACCGTGGACCACGTCGACTTCGGCAAATACCTCAGCCAGCAGCGCGAGCTTCGCGGCCTGTCTCGCGAGGACGTCTCCCGGGAGACGAAGATTCCCCCCAGCCTCGTCGCGGCGCTGGAGGCGGGGCAGGTGGAGCGGCTGCCCGAGCGCGTGTTCGTGCTGAACTACATCCGCGCGTACGCGCAGGTCATCGGCCTGTCGCCGGAGGAAGCGGCGCTGCGCTACGAGGAGGTGGACCGGGCGGTGCCCGCGCCTTCGCCGGTGCAGCTCGAGAAGGAGCGGCGCAAGCGGGCGTACATCATCCTGGCCGTGCTGCTGGCGGTCCTGCTCCTGGGCGCGGCCCTGTTCCTGGTGCTGTCCGGGAAGCTTCCGCCCTCCACGGCGCGTTGAAGAGGGATCATGGAGCGGTACGCCGACGACGCGTTCGTGCTGTCCACGGTCGACTATGGTGAGTCCGACCGGCTGGTGACGTTGCTGACGCGCGAGCACGGCAAGCTGACCGCGTTCGCCGCGGGAGCGCGCAAGAGCAAGCGCCGGTTCGCGGGGGCGCTGGAGCCTTTCATGCGGCTGCGCGTGCAGCTCGTGGAGACGCGCGGCAGCACGGTGCGGCTGGACTCGGCTGACATCGTGGCGGGCTTCTACGCCGCGCGCGAGGACCTGTCGCTCATTGCCCGGGCGCTGTACGCGGTGGAGCTGTGCCGCGAGCTCACGCGCGACCACGAGCCGCACCCGGAGTTGTTCGAGCTGGTGGAGGGCTACCTGCACCGGCTGGACGCGAAGGAGGCCGGGCCCACGTCGTTGCTCGCGTTCGAGCTGGCGGCGCTGGCGCAGGCGGGCTTGATGCCGCGCTTCGACTCCTGCTCGCTGTGCGGCGGTCTGCCCGGTGAGCGGCCCCGGTTCGATCAAGGCCACGGGGGCGCGGTGTGCGAGCCGTGTGGCGGACGCGCGCGTGATTCCGTGGCGGTGCCGGTGGCGCTGCTGTCCGGCCTGCGTTCGCTCCAGGAAGGCGCGCGCACGCCGCTGCCTCCGGACCTTCGCGCGCGGGCGCGGGGCCTGCTCAACGTCTTCATCGCGCACCACCTGGGCCGCAAGCTCAAGAGCGTGGACTTCATGGCGCAGGTGGGCCTGGACTGACGACGGGCAGCGCGCGGTCCCCTGGGGGAAGTGTCATGCACGAGGCCGGACCGCTGGACGTGGTGTGTGTCGGCGAGACGCTGGTGGACTTCCTTCCCGTGTCGGGCGGCGCCACGCGCGTGCGGGACGTGGAGGCCTGGAAGCCTTCGCCGGGCGGCTCGCCGGCCAACGTCTCCGTGGGGCTCGCGCGGCTGGGCCTGCGCCCGGCGATGGTGGGCGTGGTGGGCTCCGACGAGTTCGGCCACTTCCTGCGCGACCGGCTGGCGGCGGACGGCGTGGACGTCAGCCGCCTGCGCCAGGTGGACCACGCCCGCACGGGCCTGCTGTTCGTCTCGCTGGATGCGCACGGCGAGCGCAGCTTCACGTACTTCCGGACGCGTTCGGCGGAGTTCCTGCTGGATGACTCGGACGTGGACGGCGAGTTCGTGCGGCGTGCGAAGGCGCTGCACTGTGGCTCCAACTCCCTGCTCCTTCCGGAGGCGCGCGAGGCGATGGTGCGCATGCTCGCCCTGGCGCGTGAGGCCGGGATGCTGGTGAGCTGTGATCCGAACCTGCGGCTGCACGTGTGGGAACGGCCCGAGGAGCTGCGCGACCTCCTGGGCCGCATGCTGCCGCTGTGCACGGTGGCGAAGCTGTCCGAGGAGGAGATCCACTTCGCGACCGGCGAGCACTCGCCCGAGGCGGCCTTGCACGTCCTGGCCGCTCGGGGCGTGACACTGCCCGTGGTGACGCTGGGGCCGCGCGGCGCGGTGTGCCTCTGGCAGGGGGAGGTCCTCTCCGTTCCCGCTCCCCAGGTGACGGTGGTGGACACGACGGGCGCCGGGGACGGCTTCGTGTCCGCGATGTTGACCGGGCTGGTGCGGTGGTACGGCGACGCGCGCTCGCTGGAGGGCGCGACGCGCGAGGACCTGATCGCGCTGATGACGTTCGCCGCGAGCGTGGGGGCACGGGTGGTGACGAAGCTGGGCGCGGTCTCGGCGCTCCCCCTGGCGTCCGAGGTGGAGGGGCTGCTGCCCACGCGGCCTTCCATGGCTGACGCCGTGCGACGCATCGCGCGCTGACGGGAAGCGCCGTACCGGGTCAGGCTCGCGTGCTTCGCTGCGTCCAGCGTGGCCCGCCATCCCACGCAGGAGGGACCGATGAGTGACACCCGAGAGACCGCTTCCTCCACCCCGGCGCGGGTCCGGGGATTGGAGCAGATCGACCGGCTGTCCGTGCCCCTGCCGCACGGCACGGAGGTCACGACGCGCGTGGAGCGCGTGGCGTCCGCGGGGCGCCGGATTCCTCAGGGCGTGGTCGGCCGCGTGGTGCGCGCGCATGACGGCGGCTTCGACGTGCAGATCGTCGGCGTGGGCGAGGTGTGGTTCGCGCGCGACGAGCTGGTCCCCCGGCGCGCGGGACAGGAGCAGTTCGCCCAGCGGCGCGAGGCGGCCTGGGGTGCGCTGCGGCCGTGCGTGGTGCTGGAGACGCGCGTGGGCAGCCACGCCTGGGGGCTCGCGGACGAGCGCTCCGACGTGGATGTGCGCGGTGTCTTCGCGCTGCCCCTGCCGTGGACGCTGGGCCTGGGGCAGCCGCCGCAGGACCTGGTGAGCGCGGATGGCAGCACCACGTACTGGGAGGTCCGCAAGACGGTGGAGCAGGCGCTGCGCGCGGATCCGAACACGCTGGAGACCCTCTTCGTCCCGGGCGCGACGGCGGTGGATGAGCTGGGCGCGTGGGTGCTGGAGGCGCGCGAGGCGTTCGTCTCCAAGGCCATCTTCGGCAGCTTCGGACGCTACGCCATGAGCCAGCTCGACAAGCTCACCCGCAGCCAGCGGCTGGCCGAGCACCGCGACCTGCTCCTCGCGTGGCTGTGCGAGGAGCCCACGCCGGACCTGGATGAGGTGGCCCGGCGGCTGGCCGCCGTGTCGCCCCGCGCCGCGCCCACGCCCGAGGACGGGGTGCTCGCGGCGAAGACGTACGTCAAGCAGCTCTACCGCTCGCTCTGGGACCAGGGGCTGCTCGCGGCGAACGACTTCGCGGCGCTCACGGCGTACGCGCGCGGCGGTGGCCAGCGTCCTCCGTCCGCCCGGGAGCTGCGGCCGAAGAACGCCTACAACCTGCTGCGGCTGGTGGCGCTGGCGACCGGGTGGCTGCGCGACGGCGTGCCTGGCTTCGAGGCGACGGGGGCGTTGAAGGCGCGGCTGCTCGACATCAAGGGCGGGCAGGTGCCACTGGAGGACGTGCTGCGCGACGCCGAGGCGATGGCGCCGGAGCTGGAGGCCGCGCACCGCGAGAGCCGGCTGCCGGAGCATCCGGACTACGCCCGCGCGGACCGGCTGCTGCGGCGGGTGGGGGATGAAGTGGCTCGGCGCTGGGTCTTGAAGACGCCCGGCCCGCTGGGCCGCGATGCGCCGGAAGCCCCGGCACTGGAAGGAGGGACGGAATGAAGGGCAGGGTGACGGAACATCAGGAGCGGATGGCGGACCGCGTGCTGGACGCCGAGTCGCTCCGCCGCGAGCACCTGGTCATCTCGCTGTCCGGCGCGCATGCGTACGGCTTCCCGTCGCAGGACAGCGACCTGGACCTGAAGGCCATCCACATCGCGCCCACCGCCGCGCTCCTCGGTCTCCAGCCCCGGCACGTGCCGGCGGAGCGGCTGGAGGTGCTGGAGGGCGTGGAGGTGGACTACTCGTCCAACGAGCTGCAGCCCGTGCTGCTGGGCATCCTCCAGGGCAACGGCAACTACATCGAGCGGGTGCTGGGCGCCATCACCGTGCGGGCCCTGCCGGAGGTGGAGACGCTGCGACCGCGGGTCCGCGCCGTGCTGTCGCGGCGCATCCACCGGCACTACCGCGGCTTCGCGCAGGGGCAGCTCCGCGAGTGGGAGAAGAGCGGCTTCCGCTCCGTGAAGAAGCTGCTGTACGTGCTGCGCACCACGCTCACCGGAACGCATGCGCTGCGCACGGGCGAGGTGGAGACGGACGTCACCGCGCTGCTGGAGCCGTATGGCTTTGGCGAGGCCCACGCGCTGGTGGAGCGCAAGCGGGGCGGCGAGCGCATCGAGTTGACCGACGCGCTCAGCGAACAGTGGCAGCAGGAGGTGACGCGCGCCTTCGCGGTGCTGGAGGCGGCGGACGCGGCCTCCGTGTTGCCCCTGGAGCCACCCCCGGCGGCCGTGGCCGCGCTCGAGGGCTGGATGCTCGACGTGCGGCGACAGCGGTTCGGCGCCTAAGCCGCTTTCCCGGGGCTCCTGGCGCCGGGGGGCGGGCCGTCTGGAAAGACGATCATCGACCTGGGAGGGTTCGGCGGGTAACATCCGCCCCGCCATGAGCATGCAGGCTGGCGCCGGAGAAGATCCCGACCGGGGGCGGCGCATCGGAAAGTACGAGATCCTCACCCGCCTCTCGATGGGAGGGATGGCGGAGCTGTTCCTCGCGTTCACCTCCGGCCCCGGTGGCTTCCGCAAGTTCGTGGCGGTGAAGCAGATCCTCCCCGACATCAAGAAGGACGACCAGTTCGTCAAGATGTTCCTCGACGAGGCGCGCATCACCGCGGCCTTCTCGCACGCGAACATCGGACAGGTGTTCGACCTGGGCGAGGAGGACGGCGAGCTGTACCTCGCCATGGAGTTCCTGCCCGGCCAGAACCTGGAGCAGGTGGTGAAAATGGCGGAGCGGCGCAAGTACGCGCTGCCGCTGGGCTTCAGCGCGCGCGTCATCCGCGACACGTGCCTGGGCCTGCACTACGCCCACCACTTCATGGACCCGTCGGGCCGCCCCGTGGCGGTGGTGCACCGCGACGTGTCGCCGAAGAACGTGATGCTCACCTACGACGGCGTCGTGAAGGTGATCGACTTCGGCATCGCCAAGGCGCGCGGCAAGCTGGGCCGCACGCAGGTGGGCACCGTGAAGGGGACCAGCGGCTACATGTCCCCGGAGCAGGTGCGCAACAAGGACCTGGATGGCCGCAGCGACCAGTTCTCCACGGGCGTGATGTTCCACGAGCTGCTGGCCGGACAGCGCCTGTTCAACGCGCCGGGCGAGGCGGCCGTGATGATGCAGATCGTGGACGGGGAGATCGCCGCGCCGCGCTCGCTCAACCCGGCCGTGCCGGAGGCCCTGGAAGCGGTGGTGCTCAAGTCGCTGTCGCGCGACGCGGCCCAGCGCTTCGGCACCTGCCGGGAGATGGCGCGCGCAATCGAGGCCACGCTGGGCGCCGAGCTGTTCGACGAAGACCAGATGACCGCCGTCATGGGCGAGCTCTTCGAGGAGAAGCGCCAGAAGACGCGCACCCTCCTGGAGCTGGCCAGCCGCGCCGAGGACGCCCGCGTCAGCGAGGCCGCCGGTGCGCTCCAGGCGGAGGAGGGCACGGATCAAGCCGCCTCCGCGGCCACCGCGCAGGTGAAGTCGCCGCACGCGCAAGCCCCG
>NZ_JBKGHJ010000779.1:0-2641 GCF_046520365.1 Corallococcus sp. 4LFB | reverse complement strand
CGGCGGGGTGCGCCCGGGCGCACCGTGGGACGCGTCACCGCCTGGGGCGCGTGACGGCGGGGCGCTCGGCCGGCAGCCGGCCCGGCTCCACGTCGCCCATGTCCACGCGGCCGCGGAAGCTGGCGCCGTCCACGATGATGACGCGGGGGGCGCGGATGTCGCCCACCATGCGGCCCTCGCGGGTGAGCTCCACGCTCTCGGTGGCGTTGATGTTGCCCACCACCACGCCGCTGACGATGGCGTTCTTCACCGCCACGTTGGCCTTCACCACGCCGGACGGCTCCACGATGAGGGTGCGGCTGAGGGTGAGCTCACCCTCGACGCGGCCGCGGACCGTGAGGTCCTCGTCACCCGTGAGCCGACCGCTGATGAGGATGGACGGCCCCACCACGGTGTTGTCGACGGTGTTGCCTGCAAGGTCCTTGGCGGTGGCCACGGATCAGCGCTCCTTCATGTCCATGTCGACGTTGCCCTTGAAGGAGGCACCGTCGGCGATGAGGATGCGCGGGGCCTTGATGTCGCCCACCACGCGGCAGTCCGTCTTCAGCTCCACCTTGTCGCTGGCGACGATGTTGCCCGTCACGCGGCCGGCGATCTCCACGTTCTGCGTCTCGATGTCCGCCTCGACGACGCCCGAGCCCTCCACGTACAGGCTCTCCTTGAGGGAGATCTTCCCCTTCACGGTGCCCTGGATGACCAGGTCCTCGTCACCGGAAATCTCCCCGTCGATGACGATGCTCGAACCAATGACCGTATTCGCCATGAGTGTTGTCCGCCTTGCTCGAAGCTGTGCGCCTGGGGGGCCCGTGGGACGGACCCCGGTGGATGCTAGATGTCGTCCGGCAACTTCACGTCCATCTCGATGGAGCCGTTGAACACGGCGCCGTCCTCGATGATGACCCGCGGGGCCTTGATGTCGCCCGCCACCTTCGCCGAGGCGTTGATGGCCACGCGCGTGGAAGCGTCGATGTTGCCGCTCGCCTCGCCGTTGATGGTCAGCTCCTCGGCGCGGATGTCCGCCTGGACCTTGCCGGTGCCTTCGATGGTGAGGTGGTTCTTGAGGGCGATCTGCCCCTCCACACGCCCTTCGATGACCAGGTCCCCTCCGCCCGTGAGGTTGCCCCTGATGACGATGCCCTTGCCAATGATGCCCGTTTCACCCTGTGCCATGAGGTGATCCTCGCCAGCGCCTGCTCCACCGGGAGCGGGGCGACCTGATTATGTCAGAGATGCGCGGAGATCCAGCCGGAGATGTCCTGGAACACCGTCGCGCGGTCCCGCTCGTTGAGCGGCTCGTGCCGCATGCCGGGGTACTCCTTGAACTTCTTGTCCGCCGTCCCCGCCGCCTCGAAGAAGGCCCGCGCCGCCGCCGGCAGCGCCACCCCGTCCTCCTGGCCGCACAGCACGAACAGCGGCACTTGAATCTTCGGCGCCAGCGCGAGCGTCTGCCCCTGGGCGGCCGTGGACTCCACGAACCAGCGGGGCGTGGCGAAGGGCACGTACAGCGGGTCCGCGGTGACTGCCTTCTGGATTTCCGGGTCGGTGCTGAGCATGTCCGGGGCCAGGCCCGAGGGGACCTTCATCCACGGCACCAGGCTGCCCACCATGCGCGCGGCGAGCACCTTCGCGGCGGGCGGGCTGATGGCCAGCTTGAGGTAGGGCGCGGAGAGGATGGCGCCGGACAGGCCCTCCAGCCGCCCGGTGAGGGCGTGCGCGGCCATCAGGCCGCCGTGGCTGTGGGCCAGGAGGAAGATCTTCTGGTCGCCCGCGGCCTTGCGCACGCGCTGCCAGAAGCCGTCCAGGTCGTCGAGGAACTCGGTCCACTTGCTGGCGTAGGCGCGCCGGCCGTCCGCGCGGCCGTGGCCCCGGTAGTCGAAGCCGTGCACGGCGAAGCCGTCCTGCACCAGCGCGTCGATGACGGGCCGGTAGCGGCCGATGTGGTCGCCGTAGCCGTGGACGATGGCGACGTGCGCGCGGGGGCCTGAGTCCGGCAGGTCCAGCGTCCAGAACAGCCGGGTGTTGTCCTTCCCGGTGAAGAAGCCTTCGTCGTGGCGGGCCATGAGCCCGGGACCTTAGCGGCCCGGCGCCGTCGAGGGTAGCGCCTTCAACTTGCGCTCCAGGGAGGTGCGCTGATCCGCGGGCTCGGCGGCCTCCGGCTCCAGGGTCAGCACCTCCAGCGCGCGCGTCCAGACCCGGGCGGCCTCCGGGGCGCGGCCCGCCTTGAGGTAGGCGTCCCCCAGGTGCTCCAGGATGGCGGGGTCGTCCGGGGACAGGTCCACCGCGCGCTCCAGGACCTCCACGGCCTTCTTCGCCTCGCCGCGCTGGAAGTGCACCCACCCCAGCGAGTCCACGTAGGCCGCGTTGTCGGGCCGGAGCGCCAGCGCGCGGCGCACCAGCCGCTCCGCCGCATCCAGGTCCCGGCCCCGCTGCGCCAGCGTGTAGCCCAGGAAGTTCAGCGCCGCGGAGTGCTCCGGCTTCAGCGCGAGCACCGCCCGCATGCGCGAGAGCGCACCCGCCACGTCGCCCTGGCGCTCCAGCAGGGTGCCCAGGGCGAACTGCAATTCCGGGTCCCTGGGTGCCTTCGCGACGGCGTCCCGCAGGAGCGCGAGCGCCTCCGGGCCCGGCCCTGGCGCTCCAGCAG
>NZ_JBKGHJ010000778.1:0-2649 GCF_046520365.1 Corallococcus sp. 4LFB | reverse complement strand
CGACCGGCGGGGTGCCGGCGTCCACGGTGCCGCCATCGGTGGAGCCACCGCCGCCCGGGGGCGGAAGCGTGGTGCCGGCCGCGGGCAGGGGGAGGCCGCCCGCGTTGAGGAACACCCCCGCGCGCTGCTTCAGGTACGGCTGACCGTCGGTGCCCTGGTCGTTCTGGTAGGAGCTCTGGCCGCCCGCGCCCGCGCCGAACATCAGCGCGACGACACCCACGTTGGCGAACTTGCGCCGGTGCGCGTCTCCGCTCGCGCCGAAGAAGTACTCGGTGCGGTTGTCCTTGTAGCCCTGGCGCGCTCCACCGCTGTTGTTGATGTTGAGGTGGTTGGAGTTGCCCAGCGGGATCTGCCACAGCACCCAGCGCTTGCCGGTGGTCTGGTTCCAGAGGCGCAGCCACTCCGCGTAGCGGTTGTACGAGCGCGACGTGAGGGACGCCGTGTCGCTCATGTTCCAGGTGTGGTCCGCGCCCTGCGTGAGCCGGTAGAAGTCCGCGTCGCGGTCCAGCGGGTCGCCCACGATGACGTCATAGGTGGCGCCGGTGACGTTGGTGCCAAGCCCCAGCGGCTTGAGGAAGTTGACGACCGTATCCACCTCCGGCTGGAGCGGATCCGTCAGCGAGTCGAGCGCGATGTCCTTGCCGCTGGCCCACGCGGAGATGTGCAGGCCCAGCACGACGTTGTTCGCGCCCACGGCCTTGCGCAGCTGGAGGAACGCCAGGCTCCACCCGGCGACGGTGTTGGGCAGGCCCGCGAGCTCCGGCATCCCCGAGGCCGCGATGGCCGCGTACGCGTTGGGGTTGGAGGCCGTCTGGGACTGGAGGATGCCGACCGCGTCCGGCTCCACGTGCAGGATGACCGGGCCGCCGAAGGTCTTCGCGCGCTGGAGGAGCAGCTTCACGTCCTCGAAGTAGGAGCGCATGGTGCTGGCGTTCTTCAGCTTCGCCAGCGTCTCGCCCTCGCCGCCGCCCGCCTCGCCGAAGAGCTGGTAGTACGTGACGACGGGGACGAAGCCCTGCGCCTTCGTCTCCGTGAAGAAGCTGGCCGCCCAGCTGCCGTCGTGGGCGCCGTAGCCCCAGTTGTCCGCCCAGCCCTTGGTGAAGTAGCGGTAGCGGGCGTCCCAAGGCACGTTGCTGTCCCGCATCCAGTTCTGGCCGGCCTCCTCGAAGAGGCCCACCATCAAGCGGTTCTGGAAGGCGGGGGGCACGGGGCCCTGCACACCCGTGGCGGCCTGGGCGGACAGCGCCCCGAGACACGTCAGCGTCAGCAGCGCCGCGAAGGCGCGTCGAATGGTGTTGGTCATGGAGGCGCTAGTACGCTCCAGCGCTCTCAGTCCTTCCGGTCCGGTGTGCATCGCCCCCCGGCCGTCCGCTCCTCGGACACGCCGCCGGGGGCTCCCCGGCCCGCTATGCGACCGAGCTTCGGGGGGCTGCGTCCTCGACACGTCGCAGGCACGCGGTGAGGTGCCGCGCCAGGGTCTCCACGTGCGGCGGTTCGATCATCGTCTGGTGATTGCCGGGCACCGGCAGCACCTCCAGCCCGTGCCGCACGAGCTCCTGCCACGGCTGCTCCGGATGCAGCGGATGCGGCGGCACGTGCACCTGGGCCTTCAGGTACGTGGCCGGTCCCTCATAGGGCACGGGCTCGTAGCTGAAGAGGGCGCGCATGTGGGCCTTCCAGACGTCCAGGAAGATCTCCAGGTCGCGCAGCGAATACGAGTCCGGCACGGTCGCGCCCTCGCGAGCCTGGCGCAGCACCTCCTTCATCTGCTCGTGCGGGGGCAGCGAACGCAGGCGCTGGGCGAGCGTGGGCGTGTCGCCCCCGAACATCGCCGCGAGCAGCGCGGCGTCGTCCTCGAAGCGCGTGGGCATCTGGCCGGGGCCGGGCGTGTCGAGGAAGACGAGCAGCGCGGGAGGTATGCCCAGCGTGAGCAGGCGCTGGGCCATCTCGTAGACGATGGTGCCGCCCATGGAGAGGCCGACGAGATGGTGGGGCCCGCGGGGCTGCCACTGGAGCATGGCGCTCAGGTGGTGTGAGGCGAGCAGCTCGATGCTCCCCAGTGGCGGGCACTCGCCGTTCACGCCCGGGGCCTGGAAGCCATACACCGTGCGGTCAGTGCCGAGCGCCCGCACCAGGTCCTGGTAGCAGAACACCGTGCCACCCACCGGGTGCATGCACCACAGCGGCGGAAGGTCCGTTCGTCCCTGCTGGAGCCGCACGATGCCTTCGGGGAGCGTGGGCCCCTGCGCGGCCACCGGTGCCTCGGGCGTGAGCTTCGCCTGGATCCACTGCGCGAGCGCCGCGACCGTCGGGCTCTGGAAGAGGACCTGGAGCGGGACCTTGAACGGGAAGTGCTCCGACAGCTTCGACACGAGCTGCGCCGCGAGCAGCGAGTGGCCGCCCAGGTCGAAGAAGCTCGCGGTGACGCTGATGGCCGTGCGTCCCAGGACCTCCGCCCACAGGTCCGCGATCCGCTGTTCCAGCGGCGTGCGAGGCATCACGCCGGCCTCCTCCGCGTCCGTGGCGTCCGAAGGACGGGGCAGGGCGCGGCGGTCCACCTTGCCGTTCGCGTTGAGCGGCAGCGCGTCCATCAGCACGAACGCGGAGGGGACCATGTGGCTGGGGAGCGCCGCCTGGACGTGGGCGCGC